>CANHFL010000068.1 GCA_947459855.1 Planctomycetaceae bacterium
CACGTGCTCTCGTTCGTGGACGCCGCCAGCGGCCGCGTCGTCGAGATGCGCACGCTCCCGCAGGTCGAGTGGATCCAGTGCAGCCCCAAGGTCAACGGCGACCTGTGGACGGCGTCCGCCGACGGGCGCATCGAGCGCCTGGAACCGATGGCGCGCCCCACGATGGTCGAGGAGACCGCGAAGGCCAAGCCCGCACCGGCGCAGCCGCTCCCGACGCTGCCGCAGGCACCTGCCCCGCAGAACATGGACCCCGAGAACGAAGGGTCCGCGGCCGGCAGCGGCATGGGCGCCAGCTCGCAGCCGCTCAACCCGCGCCTCCGCTGAGGCGCGCCGACGCAACGAACACGATCACCCAGGCGGGCCCGCAGGTCCCGCCAGCGATCAGGTCCACGGAGGGCCTCCCATGTCCGACCTCGTCCGCATCCGTCGTGCGCTCGTCTCGGTGAGCGACAAGTCCGGCCTGGTGGAGTTCGCGCAGGCGCTGGCAGCGCAGGGCGTGCAGATCGTCTCGACGGGCGGCACCGCCGCCGCGCTGGCGAAGGCCGGCGTGCCGACGACGCCGATCGAGGAGATCACCGGCTTCCCCGAGATGATGGACGGCCGCGTCAAGACGCTGCACCCGCGCGTGCACGGAGCGCTGCTGGGCGTGCGGTCGAACCCCGAGCACGTGGCCGCGATGGCGACGCACGGGATCGTGCCGATCGACCTGGTGTGCGTGAACCTGTACCCGTTCGAGCAGACGGTCGCGAAGCCCGGGGTGGAGGAGCACGATGCGATCGAGAACATCGACATCGGTGGCCCGTCGATGCTGCGGAGCGCGGCGAAGAACTTCGAGAGCGTGACGGTGGTCACGTCGCCCGCGCAGTACGGCGCGGTGACGGCGGACCTGCGCACGCACGGCGGGTGCACGACGTTGGCGCTGCGGCGCGCGTTCGCGGCGGCGGTCTTTGCGCGGACGGCGGCGTACGACGGCGCGATCGCGGCGTGGATGCAGCAGGCCGGGATGGCCGGCGGCGCGGCGGACACCGCCGCGGCGACCGCCACGCCCGAGGGCACCGCCTTCCCGCAGGACCTGACGCTTCGCCTGCGGCTGGCCGAGGAGCTTCGCTACGGCGAGAACCCGCACCAGCGAGGTGCGGTCTACGCCGACCCCGCCAGCCGTGAGCCGAGCGTGGTGGGCGCACGGCTGCTGCACGGCAAGCCGCTCTCGTACAACAACATCCTGGACGCCGCGGCGGCGCTCGAGCTGGTGCAGGACCTGGCCGGGCAGCGGCCGGGCGGCGCGGCGTGCGCCGTCATCAAGCACACGAATCCCTGCGGCGCAGCCACGGCACCGACGGTGCTCGGCGCGTTCGAGCGCGCATGGGCGGGCGACCCGCTGGCGGCGTTCGGCGGGATCGTGGCGTTCAGCAGCACGGTGGACGCAGCGACGGCCGAGGCGATGGCGGCCGGTGAGCGCTTCCTGGAGGTCGTGGTGGCACCGGGCTACGAGCCGAGGGCGCTCGAGCTGCTGCAGGCACGCTGGAAGAACGCACGGCTGCTGGCGACGGGCCCCGTGGAGACGCCGAGCGTCCCCGCGATGACGTTCCGCAGCGTGCCGGGCGGCATGCTGGTGCAGGAGCGCGACAGGCACGCGATCCGCGGCGAGGCATTCACCCACGCCGCGGGTCCGGCCCCGGATGCGGCGATGCTGGCGGACGCCGCCGCACTGTTCACGGTGGCGAAGCACCTGAAGTCGAACGCGGTGTGCATCGGCGGCGGCGGCATGCTGTTCGGCGCCGGCGCGGGGCAGATGGACCGCGTGGCCTCCTGCCGCAACGCGGTGGAGAAGGCCCGCACCAAGCTCGCGGCCCTGGAGCCGGGCGTCCGCCCGGTGGCGGCAAGCGACGCGTTCTTCCCGTTCGCGGACGGCCCGACGCTGCTGGCGGACGCCGGCGTACGGTGCATCGTCCACCCGGGTGGCAGCAAGCGCGACGCGGACACCTTCGCCCTGTGCAACGAGCGAGGGATCACCTGCCTGCTGACGGGTTCCCGGCACTTCCGGCACTGAGGCGGCGGGGCGCCGTCCACGCACCCGTCCCGCGGCCGGGGCGGCGGCGCCGGGCTACACTTCACGCCCCATGAAGCTCGACCACCCGACGCTCCCGGTCCTGAAGGCCGCCTTCCCCGACATCACCTTCCGCGTGAGCGAGTTCCGCGGCCAGGTGACGGTGATCGTGCCGCGCGAGCGCATCAAGGACGTCTGCCGTCACCTGCGCGACGATCCGAACTGCGCCTACGACATGCTGACCGACGTGACCGCGGTGGACTACCTGAACTACCCCGCGCAGCAGCCGGCGCGCTTCGCGGTGGTCTGGCAGCTGGCCAGCTACCCCAAGGAGACGCGCCTGCGCCTGAAGGCGTACCTGGAGCCCTCGCTCGACACGAGCGGCATCGAGGCCGACCCCGAGCTGGTGGTCGACACCGTGACCGACATCTGGCCGACGGCCGAGTGGCTGGAGCGCGAGGTGTTCGACATGTTCGGCATCCGCTTCAAGGGCCACCCGGACCTGCGCCGGATCCTGATGTGGAAGGACTTCCCCGGCCACCCGCTGCGCAAGGACTACCCCCTGCGCGGCCGCGGCGAGCGCGAGGAGCACCGCGTGATGGGCCGCAACTCCGCCTGACGCGGGGAGCGGGCGCCGCCGAGCACGGGCACGGGGCGCGCACCGACAACGACGCACGAAGGAGAGCACGATGCGCGTCCTGGTACTTGGCGCCGGCATGGTGGGGAGCGTCATTGCGGCCGACCTGGCCGCGACGCCCGGGATGGACGTCACGGTGGCGGACGTCGATGCGAAGTCGCTGGCCCGCGCGAAGGCGCGGAGCGGCGGGCGCACGAAGGTGCTGAAGGCCGACGCCGGCTCGCGGAAGGGCGCCGCGGCGCTGGCGCGCCGGCTGAAGGCCGACCTGGTGCTTGGCGCGCTGCCGAGCCGCTTCGGCTACGAGGTGATGCAGGGCGTGATCGACGCCCGCGTGCCGTACGTCGACATCAGCTTCATGCCCGAGGACTTCCGGAAGCTGGACGCCGCCGCACGCAAGGCCGGCGTGCCCGTGGTGGCGGACTGCGGCGTGGCGCCCGGCATGAGCAACATGCTGGCGGGCTGGGCCGCGATGAAGCTGGACCGCTGCGACACGATCGAGATCCTGGTCGGCGGCCTGCCCCGCGAGCGGCACTGGCCGTGGCAGTACAAGGCGCCGTTCAGCCACCACGACGTGATCGAGGAGTACCTGCGCCCCTCGCGCGTCGTGGAGCACGGCAAGGTCGTGGTGCGCGAGGCGCTCAGCGACCCCGAGCTGGTGACGGTTCCGGGCCTGGGAACGCTCGAGGCCTTCTTCACCGACGGCCTGCGCAGCCTGGCCGACACGCTGGACGTGCCGAACATGCGCGAGAAGACCATGCGCTACCCGGGCCACGCCGAGCTGATGCGCACGCTGCGGCACCTGGGGCTGCTCTCCTCGGAGCAGATCGACGTGAAGGGCAGCAAGGTGCGGCCGATCGACGTGACCGCGAAGCTGCTGTTCCCGCACTGGACGTACGAGGAAGGCGAGTCCGACGTCACCGTGATGGTGGTGCGAGCATGGGGCACGCTGCGCGGCAAGCCGACGCGCATGGCCTGGACGCTGCACGACGAGCTGGACCCCGCGACGGGCTTCCCGAGCATGAGCCGCACCACCGCGTTCCCCGCAACCGCCGTGGCGCGCATGATCGCGGACCGCACCATCCGCAAGCCCGGCGTCCACGCGCCCGAGGCGCTCGCGCGGATGCCGGGTGTCCTGGACCGTGTGCTGGCCGACCTGCACGCGCGCGGCGTGCGCTACGTGCCGACCGTCGAGATGCAGGCCGCGCCGCAGGGCCGGGCACCGGCGGCGCGGGCGGCGGCGGGCCGAACGGCGAGGACGGCGGGCGCGCGGAAGGCCGCCCGCACCGGCACGCGCACCCGGCACGGGTAGGCGCCATGGAGACGCGCGAGCACCTTGGCCTGAAGGACCTGGCCGCTGCGTGGCTGCTCTCGATGGGCTGCAGGGCGGTGGCTCACGAGGTGCCCTGCCCGGTGCGGCGGTTCGTGGTTGACGCGGCGGGGTACGCCGAGCACGACTTCGTGGCCGGCACGGATCCCGCGGCCCACGGCAGCGTCTTCGAGGCCGAGCGCGCGGGCGCTGCGGTGCGCTCCACGCGTACGGTGGTCATCGAGTGCAAGGCGAGCCGCGCCGATTTCCTGCGCGACGACCTGCGCATGGACGACCTGCTGGCCGAGCGCGACCGGCTGCTGGCGCGCAAGCAGGAGATCGAGTCCGAGCTGATCCCCGTGCACGAGCCGCACCTGCGGCGCGGTGACGACGCCCTCTTCGAGGAGTTCGGCGGATGGGAGTACGAGCGCAGCCGCCTGCTCCCCTACCGCCGCGTGCTGCGGCAGCTGGCCAAGATCGAGGAGCGCATGCACGGCCAGACGAAGTTCAACATGATCGCGCGCTGGCGGCTGGCGGACGAGCTGTGGATCCTGGCGGCGACCGGCGTGGTGAAGGCGCGCGAGGTGCCGGCGGGATGGGGACTCGCGGAGTGCTCGCCGGCGATCCTGCGGCGCGGCGTGCAGCACTCGCTGGGGCTCGGGCAGCTGCCGCTGCGCGTGATCGTGCCGGCGCCGCGCCATGCGAGCCCCGAGGTGCGGCGTGCGCGGCTGCTGCGGAACATCGCGGTGGAACTGACGAAGGCGCGGTTCCCGCGCATGCGCGCGGGAGGCGAGGACGCGGAGGCCGAGCACCCCGGGCGGGACTCGAACCCACAACCTGCCGCTTAGAAGGCGGCTGCTCTGTCCAGTTGAGCTACCGGGGCGGACGGCACGATCGTACGCGGACGTGCGGCGAAAAAAGGCAGTGAAGCGCGGTCCGCGGAAGGGGCGGCGATACCTTGCCCGGCGGCCGCGGAGTGCGGCCAGCGCGGACGGGCAAGGCGTGCCGCGGGGAAGGCAGGAGACGGACATGGAGATCATTCGGCGGGCGGCCCTCGCAGGGGGCGTGGTGATCGTCTGGGCGGTGGGAAGCGCGTTGGCGGGCGGCGCCGGCGGAAGGGCCGACGGCGATGCCGGCGGCGCACCCCCGTGCGCGGGGTCGAGCGACGAACCGTGCGACCTGGGGCTCGAGCGGCGCTGCATCGAGGCCTCGTCTACCGGCGGAGCGACGCTTCCTTCGCCGTTCTGCGGCTGCGCGTGCGGCACCGGCTTCTGGGTGCAGGAGGTGACGACGGCATCCGCGAAGCCGGCGGAGCCCCTCGAGGAATCGTGCGAGGACGAGAGGATCAACGCGACGACGTGGTGGTGGCGGCGGTCCTGCGAGGCACAGCCGTGGTTCGCCGAGGCATCCGTGATGGGCAGGGGCATCAGCGAATTCTGGCACGCCGGGTCGCTCACGAAGTCGGCGACGGCGCGATTCGCCACCACCGAGCGCGAGCGCTGGATGGGAACCGGCATCCCCTGCCCGCGGCTGGTGCAGCTGGCCGCGGTGGGCGGCGGGATGCTGGAGATCACGCTGACCTGCTCGGCGCAGGCGGGATGCGCGGCGACGGCCTCGGCGTCGATCGCTGGGATGTGCGCGTCTCGCGGCGACGCGAACGCAGTGATCGAGGGCAAGACCGTGGACGGAAACGTGGCGTACCGCTCGCTGACGCACACGACCGCCGTGGAGGGAAGGCTGGGCGCATCGGTGGACGACGATTCGGTGGGGATCGACGGCAAGATCAGCCAGCAGCGCAAGTGGGAGGTGAGCGGCGCAGGCACGGCGAGCGGCAGCGCCAGCTACACGGTGCGGCCCGACCGCACGTACTGCGCGTTCACCAACCGGCCGATCACGCGCACCGCCAGCGGGTCCGCGGTGGCGGTCGGCGGCGGAACCGTGGACTGGAACGGCTCGATCGCCTTCGACGCGATGGCGGTGGTCGCCATGCGCGTGCAGTGAACTCAGGCAGGGAGACATGACCATGCATGCACGCAACACCTGGTCCGCGGCGTGGATCGCCGCGGGATTGGTCCTGCTGGCGCCATCCGCCAACGCCCGGCCGGATGCCGGCGAGCCGGTGCCGGAAGACGCCGCCGCCGCCCTGCGCGACCGCGTCCGGTCCGAGGCGGCCCGCCTGCGCGCGGAGCTCGATGCGGCGCAGGCCGCGGAGTCCACCGAGGGCCTGCTCGCACGGCGTGCGACGGTTCTGGCGTCGCTGACGCCGGCCTTCCTGCTGGCCGAGGCCGCCGCGGCGGCGGCGGAACGCGAATCCGCGCCGCGCGGCGACCCCGGGCCGGAACTGCTGGCGGCGTGGCGCATC
>CANHFL010000069.1 GCA_947459855.1 Planctomycetaceae bacterium
ATGTACTCCAGGTCGCTCCGCGAGAGCAGGTAGTTCAGCGGGACGGCCGTGCGCCCGTTCATCCAGCACGCCATCAGCGCGGGCGGGAACAGCCCGGACGTCGGGAGCAGGATGCCGACGTTGCGGGCGCGGCTCTCGGCGGCGACCGCCCGGGCCATGTGCCACGACGCCACCTGCAGCATCAAGCCGGTCCAGGTGCGCTGGTCGTCGGTGACGAGCGGCGCGAACGACTTTCGCGCCAGGGACCACTGGATGGAGCGCAGGAGTGACATCGGTCCGGCTACGATAGCCGCGTGCGAAGGATCGCCACCCCCACCCATGCGCGCGCAGCCAGGACGGCCGCCGCCGCGCTCGTCACCGCCGCCGGCCTGCTGGTGGCCGCGTGCGGACCCGAACCGACCTCCAACGACCTGGACCGCGCCATGAAGGCGCTGGACGCCAGCCGCTACGACGAGAGCGCGCGCCTGGCGAAGGCCGCACAGGCCGCGTCCAGCGACATGCGCACGCGCCAGGAGGCGGCACTGGTCGCCGGCTGCGCCGAGTACGAACTGGCACGCTGGGACGACGCCAAGGCAAGCCTGGCCGTGGCGGCGAAGAGCGCGGATGCGCGCGTCAGCGGGCGCGCGATGGCCATGCAGGGCGCGGTCGCGGTGAACCAGCAGCGCTGGGACGATGCCGCGCGCCTCTACGGGCAGGCGGCCGACCGGCTCGTGGGCCCCGATGCCGCCCGCGCGCGCGAACAGGCCGCCGATGCACGGCAGATGGCCGAAGCGGGACGGCGGCCCGCCGTGGCGCCGCCCCCGACGGCACCGGCCGCGACGGCCGGCGGCAAGCCCTCCGGCGCTCCCGCACCCGATGCGGGCCGTTGGACGATCGTCGCCGGCACGTTCACCAGCGAGACCGCCGCGCGCCAGCGCGCCACCACGATCGCGGACGAGGCGAAGCGCGCCGGCCTGACGACGCCCAAGGTGGTGCAGTCCAGCATCGACGGGCGCAGGATCTGGATGGTCGAGGTCGGGACCTTCGAAAGCAAGGCGAAGGCCGAGGCCGCCAGGAAGAAGATCCCCGTGACCGATGCGATGGTCGCGCCGCCGCTGTCGGCGAAGCCCTGATGCGCCGGATGCGCGGCGCCGCACCGTCGGCCACGCTCACTCGTCCACGTTGATCAGGAACGTCGCGGCGTGCTCGAAGTAGCGCACCATCTCGGTGCGTTCGGGCTCCGGGATCTGCGCGTCCTCCAGCGCCCCCAGCATCGTGGCGACCCAGGCGTTGCGTTCGGCGACGCCGATCCGGAACTGCATGTGGCGCATGCGCAGCCGCGGGTGCCCCTTGCGCTGGCTGTAGATGCCGGGGCCGCCGAAGTACTGGATCAGGAATTCCGCCTGGTTGCGGATCGGCTCCTCGAGGTCCTCCGGGAACATCGGGCGCAGGGTCGGATGCGCATCGATCCGCGCATAGAACGCCCGCGCGATGCGCCAGAAGGGCTCCGGGCCGCCCAGCCGCCCGAAGATGGTGCGCGGGTCGGCCTCGTTCATTGGTTCGCCGTTGGGCATGCCGTATCGTAGGGACATGGAGCGGGCCGCCCAGTCGATCGTGGTGCTTGCGGTGCTCGCGCTCGGCGCCGGCCCCGGCGCGGCGCGCGTCGCAGCCACGCCGCCCGCGGGCGCCATCACCGGCGAGAAGCCCGCCGACCTGCGGCGCGACCGCGTGCCCGCGATCCTGCTGAAGCCGATCCCCGGGACCGGCGCCGTGCCGCGCATGGCCCCGTCCCGCCGCCCGGCGGCCTCGCCCGGCGAGCGCGAGGCGTACGAGGCGCAGTTCCGCTCGCTGCGCATGCGGCACTTCCAGGGCAGCGGACCGCAGCGCGCGGCGGGGCTCGAGGCGGTGCGCGCGATCCGCGACCCCAAGGCCTTCGAAGCGCTGTGGAACGTGATGCAGGCAGAGAAGGACGACGTCCGCCTGGCGGCGCTCGACGCATTCGCCGCAGGCCGCGACGAGGGCCAGTACCGGCTGGCGTGGATCGCCATCCACGATGCCGACAAGGCGATCCGCGGCGAAGCGACGCGGCGCATCGTGCGCCCGCCGTCGCAGGCCGTCCTGGCCGCGATCGACGAGGGCCTGCGGGCGGAGAATTCCGACTGGATCGACCAGGCCGGGCTGCTGGCGGGAGCCGTGCACGCCATCGAGGCCATCCCCGGGCTGATCTTCGCGCAGTTCGCGAACGGCCAGACCGACGGCAGCGTGCGTGAAGGCCGCAGCCTGGCGTGGATCGCGATCGGCAAGGTGCGCAGCTACGTGCAGAACGTGATCCCCGTGGTCGGCGACAACTCGGGGGCGTTCCAGCCGGTGATTGGCCAGGTCATCGAGGGCGCCGTGCTCGAGATCGCCGGCTGCAACGTCACGATCTACCACGGTGACGTGCACGATTCGCTCGTCTCCATGACGACCTACGACTCGGGCACCGAGACCGCGCAGCTGGGGTGGGACATGCGCGCGTGGTGGCAGTGGTTCAACACGCAGTACGTGCCGCTGAAGCAGCGCGAGGACGAGGTGCTGGCGAAGGCCGTGCCCGCGGCGCCGGGCGGGGCCGCGGCGCCCAAGTGACTCACGCGCGGCGCGCGTGCTCCAGCACGGCCTGCGCCAGCTGCTCGTACTGCTCGGCGCGATTGTAGACCTGCGCCGACGCGCGCGCGTGCCAGCGGCCGCCGAAGTCGATGATCGGGATCTCGATGCGGTCCTCGGCGTAGAGCGCCTTCTGGAAGTCCATCGGCGTGGCGTAGCGCGCGGGGATCTCGGCGGGCAGCGGCACGGTGGCCATGAAGCCAAGCATCGAGTGGTCGGCGGGCGAGATCGGCTCGACCTCCCAGCGCTCGCACCACAGGCGGTGCGCCCACGCGGCCATCTGGCGGTTGTGCGCGCGCACGCGATCCCAGCCGAACTGCCCCATGAAGTCGATCGCCTGCCCGCTGACCGCCCACGCGGCCAGGTCACGGGTGCCCTGCCAGTCGAATTCGCGCACGAAGCCCTGGTCCAGGAAGTGGCTGATCGTCACGGGGTGGATGTCCGCGCGGCGCTCGGGCGCCACCCACAGCACCGCCGAGCCCTTCGGCGCGCACGGCCACTTGTGCAGGTTGCCCGTCCAGTACGTGCAGCCGATCGCGTCGACATCGACGTCCAGCATGCCGGGCACGTGCGCGCCGTCCACCAGCAGCTCGATGTTCCGCGCGCGGCACTCGCGCGCCAGCTGCTCAACCGGGAAGATCAGCGCGGTCGGGCTGGTGATCTGGTCGACCACCACGAGGCGCGTGCGCGGGTTCATCGCGGCGACCAGCGCGTCGACGACGTCCTGCGGTCGGTGGATCGGCAGCGGCACGGACACCTCGACGTACTCCGCACCGGTCTGGCGGCCGCGGTACTTCATCGCGTTGCGCACCGCGTTGTAGACGTGCGAGGTCGTCAGCATCTGATCGCCGGGACGGAAATCGAGCGACCGCAGCACGGCGTTCACGCCCTCGGTGGCGTTGGTCACGAAGCCGAAGGAGTCGGGCGCGATGCCCAGGAACGCCGCCACGCGCTCGCGCGCGGGCAGGATCACCTCCTGGATGCGGCGGTCGATGAACTCGATCGGACGGCCCTCGATCCGGTCCTGGACCGCGATGAAGGCCTCGCGGATGGCCCTGGGGACCGCGCCGAAGCTGCCGTGGTTCAGGAACGTGTAGGACGGGTCGAGCGCCCACAGGCGATCCAGGCGCGGCGCGAGGGGCGCTGGCGGGGCGGCAATCACGGTCGGGTGGCCGGTTGAGGACATGCCCGAACGGTACTGCAGACGGGGCGCCGATAAAACCGTGCGGAATTTCCGCCTGAGGGCTTGGATTCGGTCTCCGTTCGCACTAACATCCGCCGAACAAAATCTGCAGGCGAGCAAGGACGCCTGCCGACAACCAAACAGACGCCGAACTGTCCGGTCCGGCGCAGCAACCCGAAACGAGGCCAACGCCATGAAGCTCCTTGCCACGATCCGCTCGCTCCTCGCCCCCGCCACCGACGACTGCCCGCTGGTCGTCCTCGGACCCGGAGGCGACTTCACCGAGCACGTCGTCGCCCGCGACGGCGCCCTCGTGACCGTCTCGCCCGCGTGCCACAGCCTGCAGGAGTCGGACCTGCGGCTGCGCACGCGCCGGCACCGCCTCTCGCGCTTCCTGGCCAGCCAGGCCGATCCTGTCACCGACCGCCCCATCACCCGGAACCACCATGAACCTCACGCCACGACAGCTGCAGATCTTCGAGTTCATCCGCGACTTCCGCACGACGAACGGCTTCTCGCCGACGATGCAGGAGATCGCCGACGCGGTCGGCGTCAGCAAGGTCACGATCTTCGAGCACGTCGAGGCGCTCGTGAAGAAGGGCGCGCTCACGCGCGACCGGAACCTGGCTCGCTCTTTGTCGATTGCTGACGACGTCCAGCTCCCGCACGAGGAGCGCACGTTCCAGATCGAGTCGGCGCGCACCGCCACGAAGGCGATGCCCGGCGCCCTGCCCCTCCAGTTCCCGCTGGTGGGCAAGATCGCCGCCGGCGCGCCCATCGAGAAGTTCGAGCAGGACGAGACGCTGCGCCTCGAGGACCTCTTCGGCCCACGCCGCGGCCAGTCGGCCGGGATGTTCGCGCTGCAGGTCGACGGCTGGTCGATGCGCGACGAGGGCATCTTCGACGGCGACTACGTCATCGTCGAGAGCCGCAACGTCGCCAAGAACGGCGAGCGCGTGGTGGCCCTGCTGCCGAACGGCGAGACCACGCTCAAGACGTTCTTCAAGGAGCGCGACGGACGCATCCGCCTGCAGCCCGCGAACCCGGACTTCGAACCGATCATCGTGGACGACTGCCAGATCCAAGGCGTCGTGGTGGGCGTGATGCGGCGGTACTGAGCCGCGCGCCCCGTGCAAGGCACCACGCAGCCGCCTCCGGGCGGCTGCCTTTACTTCACGAGCGCCGTGACGAGTTCGACCGCCGCGTCCTCGGGCGAGCGGCCGGCGGCGATCGCCTCGCGCATGCGGCGGACGAGGGCGCTTCCCACGATCGCGCCATCCGCGTGGGCCATGACGGCGTCCACGTGCGCAGCGGTCGAGATGCCGAATCCGGCCGCGACCGGCAGCGCCGTGGCGGCGCGGATGCGGTCGACGACGGGCTTCACGTCGGGGGCCTCGCTGCGCTCGCCGGTGATGCCCAGGCGGGCGAGGGCGTAGACGAACCCCGTGCACAGTTGCGCGATGCGCGCGGCGCGCTCGGGGCTGGACGTCGGCGAGACCAGGAACGTGCACGTCAGGCCGGCCGCGTCGCAGGCCGCACGCAACGCCGGGGCGTCATTCATGTCGATGTCGGGCACGATCAGGCCGTCGAAGCCCGCCTCGGCCGCCTGCTGCGCGAACGCCACGGGGCCCATGCGGTCCACGATCGAGACGCTGACCATGGCGACCAGCGCCGACTGCACCTGCGGGCGCACGCGCTTCACGGCGGCGAAGACCTTCGCGGGCGTGCAGCCGGCCACCAGCGCCTCGTGCATCGACTCCGCGATGACGGGCCCGTCCGCGATGGGGTCGCTGAAGGGAACGCCCACCTCGATCACCGCGGCGCCAGCCTGCGAAAGCCGCGGCAGCAGCCGCTCGGTCGACTCCAGGCTGGGGTAGCCGGCGGTGACGAACGGCAGCACGGCCCGCCGGCCGGAACGCGCGGCGAGCGCGCGCACCACGCGATTGGTGGCGAGGCTGGCTGGCTGGCTGGCGGCGGGCGTGGCGTGCATCGGCGCAGGCATCCTAGGAACCGGGCGTTAGACTCCCTTGATCGGCCCCGTAGCTCAGCGGCCTAGAGCAGTCGACTCATAATCGATAAGACCTCGGTTCGAATCCGAGCGGGGCTATTCGGGGCGTGGCGCGGGAACGGGCGGGTGGACGCCCGCCCGAACGGTGTTGCCTTGAGGCCCGCGGCGCCTGCAAACGTGCGCGAATCCAAGCCGCCCGGGGCGCGAATGCGCGGACAGCCATGTGGCGCCCCACCCCCACCCTCCGTTCCCGTTTCTGCCGCCCGTGGATGCGCGGCTGGCTGGCGGCGGCGGGCGTCTACAACCTGGTCTGGGGCGCCGCGGTGGTCCTGGCGCCCGATGCCGGGTTCCGGCTTCTTGGGCTTGCCCCTCTCGACGGGACGGCGCGCTCGATCTGGCAGTGCCTGGGCATGGTGATCGGGGTCTACGGGCTGGGCTACCTGGCCGCCAGCATGGACCCGCTGCGCCACTGGCCGATCGTCATGGTCGGCCTCCTG
>CANHFL010000070.1 GCA_947459855.1 Planctomycetaceae bacterium
AGCAAGTCGTGGCAGGGAAAAACTTCAGATTCTTTTGTAATGCGTCTGGTGTATTTCCCAATGCTCCAAACTACGGCGCCATACTCAGCATTTCGAAGCTTATCGGATCTCCTGCCGAGTTGACCGGCACAGAAACCTTCGGCAACGACTAATTGGTTTAGCTACCTAGCTGGCAATTTCCAGCTCACTTGGATCGTCAGTGAGCTGGGAACGCCACAGGACAATTTCTGAGATGACCTTCTGTGTACCCTCGCTGCTCAGGTGAACGAGACTCGTTTTGGTCCATTCAGCATTAACTTTGCTCGAGATCTATCCAACCACCGCAAAACCAAACCACAGTTTTGAAGTTTCCGATGTCATGATTGCCTCTCGCTCATCATTTTATCGACGTGATCGTACGGTTGATCCCTTTTGTCCGTGAGCGCTGAAAAGGGGCCAGTGAGAGGCGGTTTAGAAGGGACCAGTTCGACAGGAAAAGCATGAAGCCGTCTGATAGAGGCGTTGTTAGTAATCTTTTCATCGACGTTGCACAATGGTTCGTTGGCTGTATGTTCACAAAATCCAGGGACCGGAGCAACTATACGGGACTGGGATATCCACGCGGAAAACAGCCAAAGACCTCGGAATCTATCGAAAGTTCGCGGACCGGCATTTAGACGATATCCAGGCAAAACCTGCCAATCTGAACCAAGCGGCAACCGGGGCGGGTTCACCATATCTGAGGCCGATAACATGGTATGGGAAAAGGCTCAAAAAGGGGCCAAATCGTAAGGGTCCTTATCGGTAATTAAAAATGGCCCCCGTCAAAATCGCTCAGAGGTGGCCACACTAAGAGCGCCCACTGACAGTCATGCTGTTTTAGAGAAAATGTGCGAGTCGAAATCATCGATTTGGATCAACCATGCCAACCAATTGAATCCGAGCTCAAATCATTCCTCGACTAGGCAGATTGAAGGTTGACAGCAATGCTGATTGCACTGAGCAGTTCGATTCGAAGAAAGGGCTATGGGCGGATGTTGAAACGTGGCTGGCGCTTCGCAATTAGATCCGATTCGTAGGCTCTCCGTGCAGATTGCCTTCTTGCTTCGGAGTCCTCGGCAAACGCGTGGAGTTCCACGGTGACGTTTTCAACCCCGTTCTCCCAAAAGTAACGCGCAAGAGCTTTACGATCGGAGTGATCAAGGTGCTTGCCAACACGCAGTCGAAGATTTGAAGCCTCGCCAACGTAGAGATATCCGCTTTTGTCTCTAAAGATGTAGACGCCTGGATTCATAGGTATAAGGTCGATTTTGATTGCTAGTTCTTCTGCGGGAAAACTGACGATCTGTCGTTCCCAGTTGGCGATTCGCTTAACAATCTCGGGTTGGAGACGGCTAGCTTTTCGCAGACCAAGTGCAGCTTTACGGAGCCGATAGACAGCTACTTCGGGTGCGATACTGAGTGCAATTGCGTCAAAATCAGAACGTGCCCCGGGAGCACAAAGTACACGGTCTATAGTCAATTGAGTTTGGTCTTCCATGAACCGAGCTGCAATCTGAGATGCATGCTCATAAAGGCTATGGTCGATTCTTATTCGGTCCGTAGTAACGTCTCCAAGCGAGGCTGACTTTCTCAAGTTCATGAGAGTCCAATTCGCATCAAATTCCAAAACGTCAACCAACCTCTTGCGGCACTCCGAGATGAATGCAGCGTTGAGTTCTGGGTTGATCACTACATCATCCGTACTGCGACCGCAGTGCGTAGTAATGAAAGCGGCTTTAACTTCATCTCGAAGAGTATTCATCTAATATTCGCTCACTAATAATTCATCCAAATGCGCTCGATCATTTTAGGCTTTTTCTTAGCACCCGATGCTTTGTTGTCAATCTCGATGTCTAGAATCCGCCATCTTTTCAGATTCTTGTCATAGAGGGCGTTCGGGTAGCCAGATAGTATCACCATGCCGGTGCAAGACAATACGGTCTCAAGTAAATTCATATGCTGGGATGTATTCATTTCGTGATCATAGTCTTTAATCGAAAATCGTGTTTCATGGAGGTAGGGTGGGTCTAAATAGAAAAGCGTTTTCGGACCATCCTGAGTTCGTATCACATTCGTTGCATCGTCATTCAAGATGACAACCCGCTTTAGCCGATCCGATACATCCCTAAGCCCTTCAATTGCTGTGAGCCAGGACGACGCCTGCTCGTTCATTTGCCTACGAGTGCGATTACGACTCAATGTCGCAAAGGAGGCTAGTTTCCCTGCACGCGATTGTCGACATCGAATGAAGAAGTTAACAGCATGACGGATTGGATCATCGGTCGGTTGATGAGCATCTTTCCACTCTACTTGCGAAAATGGTACCGTCTCAACAATTCGCATGAACTTCTTAAATTGAAACTCTTCCTGCAGAACCCTCCAGAAGTTTGTAAGTTCTGAATGAATATCATTTACCACCTCTGAAATTCCATCTGGTGACTTATTCAGCAAAACGGAACCTCCGCCAAAGAATGGCTCGACATAGTGAATATGCGCTGGCATGAGTCCAATTATCTTCTCTGCCAGGTAGTGCTTACCACCATGCCATTTCAAAGGCTGAACCAATCGTCGATCCTGCTTCACCAATTCACCTTCAAAATTGTTCTAGACATCAAATTCCGTGATCCTAAGGTCGCATCGCGAGACACACTACGCGACAGCACTCAAGTAATTTAGCACCGGAGTGAATTCAGCAATCGCCCTGAGTTCACTAATTTTGCGTGCAGTAGAATTACCTCCCGCTTCAACAATCCCCAACTCAATTTTTCGAGATCCTGAGTCATAAATCCATTCCGGAATTCCGATTGAATTACTGCGATCAAAATGTCGCTCGATCCGATTGCGAAGATTTTCTGTCTCGCCAATATATAGGGCGCGTTCATCGGTCCGAAACATATAGATTCCCGCGTGCGTTGGGATTACGCTCGCCTTCACCGATGTCGCAATTCCAAGACGTTCAAAAATTACTAGGTCGGCGATTGCAGCCTTCGCTTTGTGGCGTCCAGCGGCTTTACGAACTCCAAGCGCTGCCCAGCGATAATCCAGGGATGAGAATCCTGGAGCAAGCTTGAATGCGAGATCATCAAATTGAACCGCCAATTGGGGATCGCAAAGAATATGGTCTAGTGATAGCCCTTCGGGATATTTTGATGCCCACAATTGGGATACACTCGCTAACGCAATTTCACTTGCGTATTCGAAATCATCGATTTGCTTGGGGGTATACTTCTTTGTCTTTGGCATGTCCTTGAGGACGCCGGTTTTGCGAGCTCCCATAAGCTGCCAATTGAGATCGTAGTCAGTGCCCGGCACGCCGAGTTCACGGCAACGATGCAAGAAGTTTGAATTCAACTCAGGGTCAGCAATAACACGATCTGTGGAATAGCCATCGCGGACCTCTAGATATGCTTGTGCAATTTTCGCGTTGTGGGCTCGCGGTCCTTCATGAATCTGAGACAGCTTTACCGCAAGCTTCGTTACGACCAATTGGTTCAAGCTAACGCCTTCATCACGGGACTCGCGTTCAAGAGCTTGATGAAGCGTTTTTGGGAGCCGAACTACGAAGCGACCACTTTTTTCGGGCTCAGCTCCAGATACGAGCCCGCTTTTCTCAATTGACTCCCTCAGTATTTGCCGAATAGCCTTATACTCTTCCGTTTTCATGAACTCCTCGCGGTCATACCGATCGGGATAAGCACGGGTCAGCAGACCCACGTTCGGGTCGAATAGTGCATTAGAAACATCTGCCCATTTCGTAAGCGATTGAGTCGCTTCCTTAACTTGCGTTAATAGTTCTCCATTTTTCGACTTCATGACTGTTCTCCAGATAAATCGACAGGGGTGACAAAATCGACCGTCGAACCGGTTTTTTCGAGGAACATGCTCTCCTGACCAAGCTTCTTAGCAAGATCAATGACGATTTGACGAAGTTCTTTCTCTTGGTTTTCTTGAATGACGATCCAGTATTGAACCAAGTGGTCGACTGCTTTCTTTCCATTTGCCATGCGATAAGCCCCACTAACCGTGCCCCCAACGGTGTAGCCGTTGAAACGCAAGAAGAGGCTATCCTGTAAATCGATGAAGACATCCTCAGGCACCTGGCTACCGTCGTTAAAGGTTGTCGGCACAAGTAGTAGATACTTGGAATTTGTCGGTGGTTCGTCCATTCAGGTAACTCCTCACCGAATAATGATACCACCCGCAGTATCACCCGGCAATCTGTTAGTCGTCGCTACGCGTCAGTCTCGCACGGTAAGACTTTACATGGTAAGGAGTTACGGCGATTTGAAAATTTCCTGAATTCGGCGTTTGATTGACATCTGCCAAAGTTCATGCTGCAACTGCCAGCCACGGCGAGAAATCGGGAACAGTCCCCGAGCGATGGGATGGCGGATTGCGATCCAACGTGTGGAGAGGCTCTGCCCGTCGTGAACGCCCCTTTTGCGCCCCTTGCGAGACCATTAGCCGGAGGTGGCTCTGCGCTTACCTCCGGCTAATGGCTCGGATCCCTCCGGGATCCCAGTGGGGACTGCGGCCAGGACGGGACAACCCTCAAAGCGATTTCCGCAAGGTCTTCAGCCGCATCGGAACGATCGGACAAAGAGACCGGGGACAAAACAAGCGAGGTCAGGCGAAATCCAGCGTGAAGCAATTTGCCTCCATAGTTGCAGGCACCACCCTACAACGCTAACATATTTGCGAGCAATACCTTACAACGGTACCACTGTTGCAGTAAACAGTCAAAAATATGCCCTGTCAGTTGGAATCAGTTGGAGGTTGGTAGAGATGGCAAAAAAGAAGGCGATGGCGGAGGCTCGGCAACGAGCAATCGTTGTTGGGGTCAGCAAATACGCCCCTCCCGTATCTCCGTTACCCGCCGTTGCCAATGATGTCAAAGAGATGGCGAAGTTGCTTTCGTCGAAACATGGCGCTTTCTCCAAAGAGACGGTTAATGTCTTGACTGACAAGTTAGCAACCAAATCCGCTGTGATTGCCGGTCTCACTGATACGCTGGCTCATGCTAAGGCTGACGACACTGTTTTTGCGTACCTTGCTGGGCACGGAACCGTGATCGGAAGTGACTACTACTTCCTTCCCTTCGATACAGATGTTGATGATGTTAATAATTCCTGCGTCCCGCTCGCAACGATTAAAGACGCGTTTGACAAAAGCAAGAGCCGTCGTGTGTTTCTGTGGTTAGATTTCTGTCATTCGGGAGGGATTCTTTCTAGGGAAATCACATCGGCAGACCCAATAGCTTCGATTAAGCGGACGCTTAAGGTCACTCAAGGACAAGGCAAAGTCATCGTTGCTGCCTGCACTTCTTCCCAAAGCTCTTTTGAAAGTTCTGCAATCGGGCACGGACTATTCACTGACGCTCTTTTGCGAGGTTTGAAGGGCGAAGCCAAATCTGCTCAGGACGAGGTAACTGCATCGTCACTGTACGACTTCATTGACCATCAGATTGTTCGACCAGATCAGCAGCCAGTATTCTTCGGTGAAATGACTGGACGAATCGTACTGATGCACTACGCCTCAAGGCTGTCCAACTTCGCTGAGCCTAAGACGCCTACAAAAACTGAGACCGCTACGCCTTCAGGCAGCCGAACCAAAGGTGCGTGGGTCATGCTCGGTGAAAACTTTTTCATCGCTGAGCGGGTGCGTAATCAAGCGGACGGAAAGATCAGTGTGGAATTGATTCCACGGTCGGGCGAAGAGGAATCCCAGATCGCTGATTTACGTCCAGGACAGTATAGAAATGGGCGTGAAATTGGTTTGGCGTTCAACAATGAGGCATACGAGGTTATAGTCGAAAATATTGTCAACGAGTACGTTGGTGCCCATCAAAAATGGACTCTGACACTCATGCCCCAAGAGCAACGAACAGGGGTCATGACCGAAATGACGTTCAACGGTGTTGGGCCAGATGAGATTGCCGCTCAGCGGGCAGGGAGAATTCTCATCAACGATCCAGCCCCGAAGAAAAGAAATCGAGGCTTCGGCGACGACTCATTCATTGAGGGAGCTATTACGGGACCGTCAGGGAAGCACCAAATAGATGGCTGCGTAGTGCAGAAGGTCTACAAGAAGCATGGCGACTCGCCATCGTGGAAAGAAATGGCAAGGCTGAAGTCAGTCTACCTCCTGAAGATGTCCAACACTGTCGAGCATGTGATTGATTTAAGAATCGGAGGCGTCCGTGGCAACAAGGTCAAGGTCACTTTCAAAGGCCGCCGTCCTCGTCGCTACATCAATGAAGAGGCAACTACACTCGCAT
>CANHFL010000071.1 GCA_947459855.1 Planctomycetaceae bacterium
GACACAACGACCGCGCCGGGCACTCGCACCGCGGACGCCGCGAAGCAGGCAGGTGCGCCCGCTGCACCCGCGACCGCCACCACCGGTGCCGCGGCGGCGGCGACCGGCCAACCCGCCGCTGCAGGCGCTGCCGCCACCCGTACGGCGACCGCGACGCCGCCCGCTGCACCGGGTGCGGCGACCGCCGCGCCGTCCGCGGCCGGCGGCGATGCGTCAGCGGCGGCACCCGCAGCCTCGGGAACCACGATCCGTCCTTCGCGCGGCAGCCGCGGCCTGGCCACGCACGGCAACCCCGGCGGCTCCAACGAGCCCGAGCCGCCGCCGCCCGCACTGACGGCCAACGAGATCAACGCCATGAGCAAGGAAGAGGCCCGCGACGCGCTGGTGCGCGTCTCGAAGGCCCGCCAGCGCGCGGACCTGGACGACGCGACCAAGGCGCGGCTCAAGGTCGAGTTCGACAACCTGCTGGAGCGCTGCAAGCGCAACTGAGGCGAATGCGATGACCAACCTCCAAGCCAATTCCGCGACCGTCCGGCGCGAGCCCACCGGCAAGCGATCGCTGGCCGCACAATGGGCGGACCTGAAGGCCCGCTACGCCTCGCTGCCGCGCAGGCAGCAGTGGGTGGTGCTGGCCGCGATCGCGCTGCTCGGCTGGTTCCTCGCCGACACGATCGCGTGGCAGCGTGCGGCCGAGTGGGCGGCGGAGTCCGACCAGATCGAGTCCGCGCTCTCACGCGGCGCCGGTCGGCAGGCCACCGTCACCACGGAACTCAAGCGCGGCGTCGCCACCTACGGCGCGGTGGAGGTTCCCGGCGACGGCGCGCAGGGCCGCGAGGAACTGGCACGCGCGATCAACGACATCGCCAAGAAGCACAAGGTCGCGGGCTACAGCTACGAGGCGCGCACCGGCCAGCGCATGAAGGACGCGGAGGCATCGGTGCTGGGCGGCACGCTGGAGCGGCTGCAGGCCGAGGTGAAGTTCGAAACCACGCCGGACGAGCTGCCGAAGATCATCGACGAGCTGGAGTCGCACCCGGGCATCGAGGCGATCAGCTCGCTGCGCCTCACCAAGAACGAGCAGGCCCGCAAGATCACCGTGCAGGCCACGGTCGAGGGCTGGGTCGTCGGCGGATCGCGGGGTGCACGATGAAGCTTGACCTGCACCTGCCCTCGGGCGTCCGCTGGTCGGGAACGCTGGTCGCGGGCACGCTGGTCGCGTGCATCGCCGGCTACCAGGTGGCGGCGCACGGCGTGCCGCTGGTGGCGGCGCTCTTCCGCCCATCGGCGGATCCGAAGGACGTCGACACGATCACCCCGCTGCTGCCACTGAACGAGCAGGCACACACGACGTACCGAAAGCGGTTCGAGGGCCGGTCGCTCTTCTTTGCGCCGTCCGACTGGAAGCGCAAGGTGCCGCCGCCGCCGCCCCCGCCCCCGCCTGCCCCGCCGCCGCCGCCGCCGCCGGCACCGATCGAATACACGGGCCCGAAGCCGGTCGGCATGCTCGGGTCGATCGTCTATTTCGAGGGCGGCCGCACGATCGAGCTGGGCAAGGAAGGCGACGGCGTCACGGTCGTCGAGATCGTGACCCCCTGGCTGCTCAAGCTGAAGCACAAGGACCGCGTCTACGACGTGCCGGTCGGCTCGAAGCCGAACGAGTCCCTGTTCAAGCCGCTGGAGTCGGCGTCCACGCCGAGCGGGATCACCGCCGGCACGTCCGGGGGCCCCAAGTCGGGCGCCGGATCGACCGCCCCGGCGACGACCGGGAAGGGTGCCACGCCCCCTGCCGGAGTCGGAGCCCAGACCGAGGCCCCGCGCGGTGCCGCGCCGGGGGGGCCGTCCCTGAAGGCCCAGCCGTCGATCCCGGCACCCCCGCCGCCCCTGGCCGCGGGCGACGTGGCCACGATGGACCTCGCCGCCGTGGAAGCCGCCATCGGCCGGATCGACGGTGCGCTGCAGGTCCCCGGCCTGGATGCCGCCGTACGGACGCGCCTGGAGAGCGAGCGCCGGGTGCTGGCGATCCGGGCCGCCGAGCTGACCAAGGGCGACCCCGCCCCCCCGGAGCAGCGCCCGGACGGCAATCCCTGACGACTGCCTGAACGGCGCAATCCCCCGGCCCGTAGGGCGTTCGCCCTCGGCGGCCGTTGTTGCTGCCGCCCCCCGCCGATTTGCCGATAGATACTCGGACCCCCCACGTCCCCCCAAGGGGGCCGGCCGGAGATACCCGTGAAGAACCGCCTCACCCCGTCGATCGCCTTCCTGCTCGCGACGCTTGCCGCCCCGGGCGCCGTCCTGGCGTTCCCCAGCGCGCAGGATGCGCAGCCTTCCTCCTCGCCCGCCGAGGGCAACGGCGGCCTGAACCGCCCGGCCAGCGCCGATGAGCCCGCCGATCCGGCCGCCGCCCCCGCGGGCAACGCGGCCCCGCCGGCCGGTGCCGCGGCCGAGCGGATGGATGCCGGCCCCGCGAAGGGCCGCAAGGAGGACATGAACACGGAGATGGTCGGCGTGCAGTTCCGCGACCAGGAGATCAAGCAGCTGATCGACACGATCGCGCTGTGGACCGGCAAGTCGGTGATCCCGAAGCAGACGGCGCTCGCGCCGATCAAGATCACGGTCGTCAGCGACAAGAAGATGCCGAAGGGCGATGCGCTGAACCTGATCTTCCAGGCGTTCCGCCTGAACGGCCTGGGCGTCGTCGAGACCGACGACATGATCCTGATCGACAACCTGACCGAGCTGAACCAGCTGCAGCCGGCCAAGGTCCTGGGGCCGGACGTCGACATCTCGGCGCTGCCCGAGAACGGCAACATCGTCATCAAGATCTTCCGCATCAAGAACACCAAGGCATCGCAGGTCTACGAGCGTCTTGGGGACTCGCTGCCCAGCTACGCGTCGCTGCAGGTCGACAACAACTCGAACCAGATCATCCTGGAGGGCGACATCGCGCTGGCGAAGCGCATCCAGCGACTGATCGACATCCTGGACGTGATGGCCTACGTGGACGTCCGCACCAAGACGATCAAGCTGCAGTACCAGGATGCGCAGGCGATCTCGGGGATCATCACGGACCTGTTCTCGGCGCGTGCGCCCTCGGGCGGCGCGTCGACGCCGCGTGCGGGCGGAGCCCCGCAGGGAGGCCAGAACCGGCAGCAGCAGCGCCCGGGCGGACTGGGCGGCGGCGGCGGCGGCGGCGAACTGGTGGGCACGAGCGAGCAGCTGGTGGTGACGGTGCTGCCGTCGACCAACAGCATGACGATCCGCGCCGAGCCGAACATCATGAAGGAGATCGAGCAGCTGATCGCGGTGCTCGACACGCCCTCGTCGAAGTCGAGCGAGCAGATCTTCCGGCTCTACGACCTGAAGTACACGGACCCGCTGAAGGTCCAGACGGTGCTGCAGTCGCTGCTCGAGGGCGGCGGCGGCGCGTCGTCGCGCAGCCGGACCGGCGGTGCCGCGGGCCGCGGCGGCGCCTCGGGCATCCAGCGCATCGGCGGCCTGGGCGGCGGCGGTGGCGGCGGCGAGAGCGGCGCCGACGTGGCGATCGCCAACATCTTCCGCATCGAGGCGTACCCCGACTCGAACCGCCTGATCGTGGTCAGCAAGACCCCGCAGAACTTCAAGTGGCTGGACGAGCTGGTGAAGTCGATCGACCAGCCGCTGCAGGCCGGCATGCCGCGGAACATCCCGCTGAAGCACGCGAGCGCGGTCGAGCTGGCCGAGATCCTGACCGCGCTGCTGGCGCAGAGCGGCACGTCCGCCACGATCCGCGCGCCGGAGTCGGGCCTGACGGGCATCGACACGGCGAGCGCCGGCGGCGCCGGTTCGCAGGCTTCCCAGGGCGGCACGACCTCGAGCAACCCGTTCAACAGCGGCAACACGAACCAGGCGGGCGGCGGCCAGGCCGGCCAGATCCAGTTCCCGTGGCAGTCGAGCCGCGCGGGCGGCGACACCGAGACCGAGGTCAGCGCGCTGGTCGGCAAGAGCCGAGTCGTCCCGAACGCGGGCCAGAACTCGCTGCTGATCCTGGCGCCGACCGAGATCCAGGAGAGCCTCTCCCGGATCGTCGAGGACCTGGACAAGCCCGGCCGGCAGGTGATGATCAACGTGGTGCTGGCCGAGGTCCAGCTGGGCGACGAACTGCAGTTCGGCGTCAAGTGGGGCCCGGGCGTGGTGCCTTCGAACCCGAACAATGCGGTCGTGATCAAGCCCGGCACCGACGGCGAGATCTTCTCCGGCTCGAAGAACGACATCTTCCCGCCGGACCTCACGACCTCGGTGCTGAGCTTCGCGGTCGACTCGAACGTCGTGCTCCAGGCGCTGGCCGAGGAGACCGCGGTCCGCATCCTGCAGCAGCCGCGCGTCTTCACCAGCGACAACAAGGAGGCGAAGTTCTTCCAGGGCCAGGACGTGCCCTTCCAGAACTCGAACCTCTCCAACCTGAACACGGGCGGCGGCGTCAATGCGACGTTCGAGCAGATCCCCGTGGGCATCGGCCTGAACGTGCGCCCGCGCATCACCAAGGACCGCAACGTCGCGATGCAGATCGAGGTGCTGCTCTCCAACGTGAACAAGACCGCGGTGGGCGTCGGCGACAACCCGGTCATCGACCGCCGCCAGACCAACACCACGGTCACCGTGAAGAACGGCCAGACGATCGTGCTCTCCGGCATCCGCAAGGAGGAGGAGAACAAGATCAAGACCAAGGTGCCCGTGCTGGGCGACACCCCGATCCTGGACTGGGTGTTCGCGAACACCAACAACACGCGGGCGACCACCGAGCTGCTGGTCTTCGTCACCCCGGTCGTGGTCGACAACCCCGACGAGAACGACCGCAACTACAACGCGGGCGAGCGCGAGCGCCTGCGCGAGCTGGCGAAGCCCCTGGCCGACATGCAGACCGACCTGGTTCGCAAGGAGGTCACGGTGGTCAACGACCCGACGGTCACGACCCCGAGCGGCGACCCGCTGAAGCCGATCGAGATCCCGAAGGACCTGCCGGCGCCGGCACCCGCGCCGACGCCCGCACCCGAGCCCGCGCCGACGCCGGCCCCTGAGCCTGCGCCCAGCCCTGCCCCGAAGCAGTGATGCGACAGGGACGGCGGACCATGACTCCACGAAGGGCGGCCATCGCGGCCGCCCTTTCGCTTGCGGCGGGATGCACGTCGGAGCGCACGACGCTCTCTTCGCGCTACGAGATCGGCCGTCCCGAGGCGGGCGGGATCCGCACGGTGGTCACCGACGACCGCGGTCGCCCCGCGGCGGACGTGCGCATCGACCTGGTGCCGGTTGCACGCCTGGCCTTCGACGGGCGCACGCTGCCGGTGGTCTCGCCCGATGGTCGTCGCGCAGCGGTGCAGGTGCGCACGGACGCCACGTGGGCGGTGCAGGTGGGCGACCCCCTGCCGCCCGACGGCGTCGAGACGCGCATCGAGGCCGTCTCGCTCGATGCGGAGACGCCGGGCGTTCCTCTGGGCGCGATCGAGGGGCCGTGGATCCTGGGGCGAGGCGCCACCGACCAGGGATTCCTGGCGGAGCGTCCCCGCGAGGACGGCGGGCGCGACGTCGCACTGGTGACATGGGCGGGCGAGGCGCGGACCATCGTGGCGGACGGTTGGACGAACGCATTCGCGACGGCGGCCGTGGACGGGTCCTTGGCGTGGTCGCGCAGGAATCCAGAGGGCGGCGACTGGCAGCTGGTGGTGGACCGCGGGGGCACCCGCCGCGTGCTTGGCACCGCGCGCGGCGAGTCGTGGCTGCTGCCGGTCTTCGCAGGCGACGGCACGGGGCTGTTCGCGCTGCGCCTGGTGGGCACGTCGCTGGTGGTGGCGTGGCTGCCGTTCGGGGCGGACGGCATGCCCGTGGTGCCGGCCGGTACCGACGCAATGGTCGCGCTGGTCTCGCTGCGCGCGAACCTCTCGGCGGCCGTGACCGCGATGATCCCGGCCGCGGGGCTCTCGGCCTCGCCACCGGGACGCGAGCGGCTGGCGCTGTGGATCGGCGACCAGGGCCGCATGGCGCTGTGGGCGCCAGGGGGACGCATCGAACCACTGGCGGCGGGATCGGTGGGCGCGACGCCGGTCGACGCCGGGAACGCGCTGGTCACGCTGCCCAGCGCGCTGGTCCGGCAGCAGCTGGGGCCGCACGAGCTGCCGGTGCGGCCGCTGCTCGACGGACCATGGCTGACGCGCCCGATCGCAGGGCAGCCCGCGTCCTTCGTCGCGATGCGGGCATTCGATCGACAGATCGAGCTGGCGCGCGCGCAGCTGCAAACATCGGCAACGAAGGA
>CANHFL010000072.1 GCA_947459855.1 Planctomycetaceae bacterium
CCTGCCGCAGGCGTGCGACACCGATGCGGCGTCGCCAACCGGCATGCTGAGCGGCCAGGACGGCCCATTCCCCGACCCGTGGCACGACGTGGTCTTCGCCTGCGACTGGACCTACGGCCGGGTGCTGGCGGTGCGCCTGCGGCCCGAGGGCAGCAGCTACCGCGCCACGTGGCAGCCGTTCATCACCGGGCGGCCGATGCCGGTCACCGATCTTGCATGGGGCCCCGACGGCGCGATGTACATGACGACCGGCGGCCGCGGCACGCAGAGCGGCCTGTACCGGATCCGATGGACCGGCCGCACGTGCGGCACCACCGTGGCGGGCCCCGCCGACGCCGCCGCCGCACGCTCCGCGCGACGGACGATCGAGGCGATGCAGCGCGCGACTCCCGCGCCCGACGCCGCCGACGTGAAGGCGCTCGTCGCCGCGCTCGGCTCCCCCGACCGCTTCACGGCCAACGCCGCGCGCGTGGCGCTCGAGCAGCGGCCCGTCACCGCGTGGCGCGACGCGGCGCTTGCCGCCCCGCCGCACGCCGCGATGCTGGCCGCGATCGCGGTCGCCCGCCGCGGCAGCGACGGCGATGCCGCCGCGGCGCTGAAGCGCGTCGAGGACGTCCTGGACGACGCCGACGAGCACGACCGCGCCACCACGCTCGCCGCGCTCCGCGCCGCGCAGCTCTGCTTCCTGCGCCACCCGGCGCTCGCGAAGGACGCCGCCCTCGTGGCGGCCGCCGACCACGCGCTGGAGCTTGGCGCGGGCGCCGACGACGCCATCGCCGAGGACGCGCTCGCCCTCTGCTGTGCGCTGGACCGCGCGGACGCCGTGCCCGTCGCGCTCGACCGCCTGGACCGCGCCGCCGACCGCGCCGACGCGATGCGCTGGGCCACCATGCTGCGAACCGTGAACGACGGCTGGAACGACGAGCTGCGCGCCCGCTACTGGCGCTGGCTGGATGCCGCAAACGCCGGCGCAGGCGGCTTCAGCCTGGAGGGCTTCCTGGAGAACATCCGCCGCGACGCCGCCGAGCACGTGAAGCGCCCCGCGGGCGGCGCCGCGCCCACGGCCGCCCCCTCGCAGGCCGCCGCGCCCGCGCTGCGCCCGCTCGCCCCCACCGGCGCCACGCTGCACGCATGGACCGTCGCGGAACTGGCCGACGCCGATCCCGCCGCGCCGGCCCCCGACCTGGCCAACGGCGCGCGCATCTTCCGCGAGTCCACCTGCATCCTGTGCCACCGCTTCGGCGGCGAGGGCGGCAGCACCGGCCCCGACCTCTCGGGCGCGGGCGGCCGCTTCGCGCGCGCCGACATGCTGCGCGCCATCCTGGAGCCCAGCCACGACGTGAGCGACCAGTACCGTGACCGCGCCATCGAGACGAAGGACGGCAGCGTCGTCGTCGGGCGCATCGTGAACGACGCGGCCGACTTCGTCGAGGTGGCCACGAACCCCGTGGGCCAGGAACGCGAACGCGTGGCCAAGGCCGAGATCGCGACGATCGAGGTCATCCCCACGTCCACCATGCCCACGGGCCTGCTGGACGCGCGCACGCGGCGCGAGATCGAGGACCTGCTGGCCTACCTGGCGCGAGGACCGCGCGGCGGCTGAGCGTTCACCCAGTCGGCGACGGTCGCAAGGACGCGCGGATCGATCGTCGTCGCGATGACGGCGTACTCGTCGGCGCCGCCGGTGGTCGCCGGCTGGAACAGGTGGTTCAGCTCGGGCTCCACCACGACGGTCGCGGGCACGCCCGCCTCCTTCAGCACGGCCTGCATCACGGGCACGTTCTGCTCGGCCGGCACCTGCACGTCCAACGAACCGTTCAGCGCCAGCACCGGCACGCGCACCTTGCGCAGCCACTCGCGCGGGTCCAGCACCAGGAACTGGCGCATCCACGGCGACGTCATCTGCTTCACGGCCATCGCGGCCTGCCCGTCCACCGTGCCCGCGGGCAGCGTGGCCACGTCCACCTTCTGCGCCTTCAGCTGTTCGGTGACCAGCGCCTTGGCCAGGGGCAGCAGCTCGTCGTCCGGCTTGCCGGCCGCCGCGGCATCCACCAGCTCCGCGTGCGCGGCCTTGATCGGCGCGATCACCTCGGGTGCGGCGCGCGCGGCCATCAGGATCCGCGTGTTCTGGGCCTTCAGGATGTCGGCGCCGGACACGGCCGGCCCGGCCAGCAGCACCAGGAAGGCGCTGCGCGGGCCGTCGGCCTTGACGTCCAGTTCCACCGACGCGATCGGCGCGATCAGCCCGCCCTCGCTGTGGCCCAGCAGTCCGACGCGTGCGGCGTCGACCTCGGGCACCGCCGCCAGCCAGGCCAGCTCGGCCTCGGCATCGGTCGCGAAGTCGCGGGTCGTCGCGGTGGCGTAGGTGCCGCCGCTGCCGCCCACGCCCCGGTCGTCGCAGCGCAGCACGGCGATGCCCTTGCGCGCCAGCGCATCGGCCAGCACCAGGAACGGGCGGTGGCCCATGAGCGCCTCGTCGCGGTCCTGGGGGCCGCTGCCCGTGACCAGCACCACGCCGGGCACGCGAGCGGAGGAGCTGGCGCCCGGCGGCAGGAAGAGCGTGCCGGCCAGCTCGTGCCCCGCCGGATGCGCGATGCGCACGTCCTGCTTGCGGTACGGCACCGGGTCGACCGGGTCCTGCGGCTTCGGCGCGGTCTTCACGTTGGGGATCGGCTTGCCCGCGGGGTGCGGAACGAAGTCGATCGGTCCCAGGAAGTCGCCCTGGCGGAACTCTCCCTTGAAGCGGCCTGCCTCGTCCGGGCGGCCGACGATCGTCGCCTCCACCTGCACCGGGATCCGGCAGGTGTACGTGCCGTCCTCGGCGCGCGTCACGAAGATCGGCATGCCCGCGACCTTCTGGGACGGGATCTCGATCGCGCCAGCCCAGCCGCTGCCGTTCGGCGCGATGGTCAGGCCCATCATCAGTCCGCCGGCGCCGGGCACCATCAGCTCACCGGCCCAGGCCTTGGCGTCCTTGGCGCGGCGCGCCTCGATCGTGCGCTCCAGGCGCAGCGGCAGGTCGACCGGGCCGGGGGCGCCGGGCGGCGTCACGTGCAGCGTGCCCTCCAGCGCGTCACCGGCACGTGCGACATCGATCGTCGCCTCGCCGGTCGGCAGCGTGACCGTGGTGCGCAGGCGCCCGCCTCCCAGGAAGTACTTCGCCGGCACGCCGAGCGATCCGTACGCAGGGACCGCAACCTGCCCCGCCATCCCTAGGTCCTCGGGCTTCGCCGCCAGGATGACCGCGATGCGCTCGCCCGCGGTCGCGTGGCCGAGCCACAGGCCGCGGTACTTCTCGACCGCGGCCGCGATCTCGCGCGCCGCCTGCTGCGGCGGCGTGGACTGCGGCACCACTCCCTGCGCCACCGCGGGCGCGGGGGACACCGCGAGCGCGGCCGCCACAAAGGTTGCGAGGGCACGTCGCACGTCGGTCGTCGGGTTCGTCATGGGATCAGTCGGGGTCGTAGGCGATCACGCGGCCGACCTTGTTCGCATCGGTCGGCAGCACCACCTTGGGACGGTGCACGGCCAGTTCCTCGGGCGTGAGGTGGCAGAAGCTCATCACGATCACCAGGTGGCCGATGCCCGAGAGGCGCGCCGCGGCGCCGTTGATGCCGATCACGCCGCTGCCGCGCTGCCCCTTGAAGACGTACGTCTCGAAGCGCGAGCCGCTGGTGACGTCCGCGACCAGCACCTTCTCGTTCGGGCGCATGCCGCAGGCATCCAGCAGGTCCGCGTCGATGGTGATCGAGCCGACGTAGTCGGGCTCGCAGTACGTCACGGTGGCGCGGTGGATCTTGGCGAACAGCGCTTCGCGGAGCATCGCGGGCCTCGGTGCGGGCTCAGGTGCGCTGGAAGTCGACCGGCTTCGCCTCGGACCACAGCGACTCGATGTCGTAGTACGCGCGCTGGTCGGGTTCGAAGAGGTGGCAGACGACGTCGACGAAGTCGACGCAGATCCACGTGGTGCCCAGGTCGCGCGTGGAGCGGTACGGCGGCTGGCCGCGCTCCTTGCCCACGTCCTCCAGCTCCTGGGCCACGCTCTTCATCTGGCGCTCGGAGGTGCCCGTGGCGACCAGCACGTAGTCGCTGACCTGGCTCAGGCCGCGGACGTCCAGCAGCACCACGTCGGTGCACTTGTCGTCGACGCAGGACCGTGCGAGGTCCATCGCGAAAGCGAGGACCGTCGCGGGGTCGCCCTTGGAGCGGGTGCGGATCATCGTGGTTCACCGCGCGGCATCACGCCGCGCAGCGGGCCTTGTTCAGGCTTCCTTGCGGGGGCCGCGGCCACCGCCGGTGCGAGCACCCTGCGGGCGCGTGCCGGGGCGGGCCCCGGGACGGGTCGCCATGCCGGGACGCGGGCCACGGCGCGTCGCCGCGCGGTGCTTGATCTCGGACGGCTTCTCGTAGTACTGGCGGCGCTTCACTTCCTTCGTCAGCCCTTCCTTCTCGCAGAGCTTCTTGAAGCGACGGACCATCTGCTCGACAGTCTCGCCACCGCGCGCCTTGACCTTGATAGCCATTCGTGAGTGCCTTTCGGGGAGTCGTTCATTCGCCGCCGGAGGGGCGGCCCCCGCCACGCGGGGAGTCGCGCATTAAACAGGAATCCGGCCTGAAACTCAATCCCCGGAACGGCCCGGCGAATCGGGCCATATTATGAGGACGCGGCGAGGGCCGGTCCATGCTGATCGTCGATGCCTACAACGTCCTGCATGTCACCGGGGTCCTGCCCCCGGACCTGGCCGGGCTCGAGGCGCCGGACCTGGCGGACCTGGTGGCCGCCAGCCGCTGGTCCCGGCACCAGGTGATGATCCTGTGCGACGGCACCAAGCCGCGCGAGATCCGCGACCGCCGCGGCGCGATCGGCGTGCACTACGCGGGCGGCGGCGTCAGCGCCGACTCCGCCATCGAGCGCCTGGTGAACGAGAGCAGCCACCCCCGCCGGCTGACCGTCGTCTCCAACGACCGCGCGGTGCAGAAGACCGCCCGCCGGCGCGGCGCGACCGTCCTGCGGGCGGACACGTTCCTGGCACAGCTGGCGCACGACGCCCAGCGCGCGCCGCGCGGGCGCAAGGCCGTGCTGCGGCGCGACCCCGGCCCCCTTTCCGCGCGCCAGGTGGACGCGTGGCTGCGATACTTCGGGATGGAGCCGTGACGCCCACGGCCGCACACGCGGCACGCGACGCCGCGCAAGGACCTCACCCATGATGAAGCACCCGCCCATCGAGCATGCTGCCAGCGCCCTGGACTTCGAGCACCCGGCCGCGGACCCGATCGCGTCGTTCCAGCGCTGGTTCGATTCCGCGCACGAGCAGACGAAGCTGCCGAACCCGAACGCGATGAGCGTGGCGACCATCGACCCGGACGGCCGCCCCAGCGTGCGTGTGGTGCTCTGCCGCGGGATCGACGCGCGCGGCATCGTATTCCACACCAACCGCGAGAGCCGCAAGGGCGAGGCGCTGCGCGCCCACCCGCGCGCGTGCGCCAACTTCCACTGGGACCCGCTCGACCGCCAGGTGCGGATCGAGGGCCGCGTGGAGCACACCACCGAAGCCGAGAGTGACGCGTACTGGGCCAGCCGCCCACGCGAGAACCGCGTGAACGCGATCGCCAGCCAGCAGAGCCGCCCGATCGGCACGCGCGCGGCGCTCGAGGCCGCGGTGCGCGAGGTCGAGGAGCGCTTCGCGGGCAAGGACATCCCGCGCCCGCCGCACTGGGGCGGATTCCGGATCGTGCCGGACCGCATCGAGTTCTGGCAGGGCCACAAGCACCGCCTGCACGACCGCATGGCGTACCTGCGCACCGGCGAGGGCGAGTGGACGGTGACGAGGCTGTGCCCGTGAGCGAGGGCGGGGCCGGGGGCGAGGCGGCGGCTGCGGCGGGGCCAGAGGCCGGGCCCGGCGCCGATGTGTCGGGCTGGCAGCCGATGCCCGCGGGCTGGCGTCCGCGCGCGCTCGTCTGGCGGCCGTGGCGCTGGCGTGCGTTCCTGGATCCGGTGCAGTGGGCGCTGGCCTTCGCGGTGGTCGTGATCGCGATGGGCATGATCGGCGGGCTCGTCTTCGGCATCGGGGCGCTCGTCGACGCCACATACCGGGGGGAACTCACGACGGACGTCGCGGTGGTGATCGGCGGCGCAGGGCTCGTGATCGGCTGCCTGCTGGGCGCGTGGATCCTCCGCACGATCCTGCGCGCAGGCGCGCGGCGCTTCGCGGCGCGCCTGCCGGAGGGGATC
>CANHFL010000073.1 GCA_947459855.1 Planctomycetaceae bacterium
GGTGCTCGGCTTCGGCAACCGCCTGGCGGTGTGCTACGCGCCCAGCAACCCGAACATCGTCTACGCAGCGTGCGCGGCCAACGGCGGGAAGATCTGGAAGAGCACGGACGGCGGCCAGAACTACGCGGTCGTGACCACGTCCGGCGCGTGCGGCTGCAACTGGTACGCGTGCCCGCTGTGGGTCCATCCGACGAACCCGAACTTCGTGATGACCGGCGGGTACCACGTCTATGCGTCGACCGACGGCGGCGTGACGCTCTCGCAGGTCTCGAACGGCTACATCCTCACGGAGCAGGTGCATCCCGACATCCACGGGATCTGGTCCGATCCCGGCTTCAACGGCAGCACGAACCGGCGCGTCTACGTGGTGTGCGACGGCGGCTGCTTCGCGACCGACAACGTCGAGGCCGCCAGCATGTCCGCGGGATGGGTCCAGCTGAACCGTTCGTACCGCACGTCGCAGTTCTACGGCGCGGCGGGCGTGGAGCTGCCGCTGCGGCCGGCGACGCCGGTCACGGGGGCGCTTGCCGGGCTGAATGCGCGGTACTACGCGCTCGCCAGCCCGACCGCGCTGCCCGACTTCGCGACGCTCACGCCGTATGCCACGACGTCCGTCACCGCGGTGGCCTACGCCAGCACGACCGGCAACTTCGCCTCGAGCGGCCGGGCCGACAACGTCGGCGCGGTGTTCACGGGCTGGCTGGACGTCCCGTACGACGGGCTGTGGACGCTCTCGACGGAGAGCGATGACGGGTCCGCGCTCCTGGTGGACGGCGCGTTGCTCGTGAGCAACGACGGCCTGCACGGGATGCAGGAGGTGAAGGGCCTGGCCGCGCTGAAGGGCGGCAAGCATGCGATCGAGGTGCGGTTCTTCGAGGCCGGCGGCGGAGCGGGGCTGATCCTGCGGATCGAGGGGCCCGGCCTTGCGCGCCAGGCCGTGCCCGCGTCGATGCTCACGCGCGGCGGGACGGCCGGCACGCCCGCGCCCACCGCGGACACGCTAGGCTTCGTCTACGGCGGCACGCAGGACAACGGCACGCTGCGCGTGATCCGCGGGCAGCAGGACGCGGTCCTTCCCTACGGCGGCGACGGCGGTTTCTGCGCGGTCGACAGCCAGGATCCCCGGTACTGCTACGGCGAGTACGTGAACCTGAAGATCCACCGCTCCGGCGACTGGGGCGCAAGTGCGGTCAACATCTACCAGAACCTGCCGGATGCGAACACGCCGGCCGCGAACTTCATCGCTCCGTTCATCCTGGACCCGAACGCCCCCTCCCGCATGTGGGCGGGCGGCGCCAGCCTGTGGCGCTCCGACGACGTGCGCGCGGCGAGCGTCGCATGGACGCAGGCGCGCGGCCCCGGGTCGTCGAACGTCAGCGCGATCGCGGTCGCGCCCGGCAACCCGAACGTGGTGTGGATGGCGCAGAACGACGGCCAGATCTGGAAGACGTCCGACGCCCTGTCGGCCGCGCCCACGTGGACCGCGGTCGACAACAACGGCAGCGCGAATCCCGTGCCGAACCGCTACGTGACGCGCATCGCGCTGCAGAACGCCGCCGGCAGCGTCGCGTTCGTGACGCTGGGCGGCTTCAGCGGGGACAACGTGCTGCGCACGGTGAACGGCGGCCTGTCGTTCAGCGACGTCACCGGCGGCAACGGCGCCAACGCGCTGCCTTCCGTCCCCGTGCGCGGCATCGCGCTGCACCCCGACTCGACGTCGCGATGGTTCGTGGGCACCGAGTGGGGCGTCTACCAGACGCGCGACGGCGGCCTGAGCTGGCTGCCGATGCTCTCGGGCCCGCCGGCGGTGAGCGTGGACGAGGTGACGATGGTGCCCGGCAGCCGGCGCCTGCTGGCCGCCACGCACGGCCGAGGCATGTGGAGCGCCGACCTCTCGCTGCCGAACGCGGACCTGAACGGCGACGGCATCGTCAACGGCAACGACCTGGGCCTGATGCTGGCCAGCTTCGGGAACTGCGTGAACTGCCCCGCGGACCTGGACGGCAACGGCAAGGTCGACGGCGCGGACCTCGGGATCCTGCTGGCTGCGTGGCGCTGAGCCCCGAGGGCGCGTTCGCCGTCACTGCGGCTTCGGCGGCGGCTGGATCGGCGGCATGCCCGCGCCGATGCCGAGGTCGGCGCGTCCCGGCTCCGGCGTCGCGCGCGTGCGGCGCAGCGTCTCGGCCTTCCAGCCGGGAAGCTTGTACTCCCAGCCCGCGGTGCGCTTCGCGAAGTCGGCCCACGACGGGACGTACGGGTCGCCGGGGTTCTTCGCGCGCGTCGGCTGCTCCTTCGCATCCGGCTTCGGGGTCACGGTGATCGTGAACCAGGTGCCGTCGGCCTCCTTGCGGCCGTTCAGCGTGACGGTCGCGGCCTTCAGCTCGAAGCTCGGGCTCCAGGCGGGGTCGGCGGCCGCGTCGGTCCGCGCCTTGCGCACGCCCTCGAAGTCCAGCCGTTCCAGGAACGAGGGCATGCCGGTCTGCGCGGACGTGATCTGCTCGGGCGTCCAGTGGTCCTTCTCCTCGGGCGCCACCTCGTGCGGCCAGGCGCGCGCCAGCGCGGGGTCCGTGCCCGTGGCCGGGCGCTGCAGCGTCAGTCCCGCCAGCATCGCGCGCTGCGTCTCGTCGGCCGGCAGCACCAGGATCGAGGTGTCCATCCAGCCCATCGCCTCGGCCGGCACCTGCACGCGTCCGCGGGTGCGCCACGTGCGGTCGTCGCCGGGGATGCGCGCGAAGACCGCGTCGGGGGAGAACCGCTCGTCCCCCAGGACGACCTCGGCCACCGGCTTCGCACCGGGCGTGCCCGGGAGGAAGCGCACGAAGCGCGCGCGCCCCGACTCGTCCGGCCATGCCAGCCCCAGCTCGGCGTACTTGGCGGGCTTGGACGTCATCGGCTCCTCGAGCCGCAGCGCCGCCAGGCTCACCAGCAGCGCGCGCACCAGCTCGCCGCGGGCGGGATGGCCGTCGCTCGACGCGACCGACCAGTTGCCCCGTTCGTCGTGCTCCAGGCGCACGGTGGCGTTCCCGCGCTGGACCTCGACGGCCGCCACTTCGGCGGCCTTCGGCTCCAGGTCCGGCACCAGCGGCTGGCCGGCCATGCGCACGTCGTTGCGCTCGTTGCGGTTCACCAGCATCACGGCGACGCCGGTCATCAGGGCGGCGCCCGCCACCAGCAGGATCACGGTGTTGCGCTTCACGTCGTCTGCTCCCTTCGGCTGCCGCGCCCGCGCACCGCGTACCAGGCCAGCGCGACGCAGGCCACGGCCAGCGGCCACAGCACGGAGTTGATCACCAGCAGGCGGCGGCCCAGCGACTCGACGTCGGCGCGCAGCGCGTGCTGCAGCTGCCGCAGCTCCTTGCGGGCGTCCACCATGCGCTTCTGCAGCCGCTCGATCTCGGCGGCCTGCTCGGGCGTCAGGACGATCTGCTGCAGCCCGTCCGGCGTGCGCTCGCGCTGCAGCTCGCCGATGCGCAGCTCGGTCTTCTGGATCTCGTCCTGCAGCTCCTTCTCGCGCGCCACGGAACGCTGCTCGGCGTCCTTGCGCATCGCCTCGACCACCTCGAACGGCCGGCGGTACTGCGCGCGGGCGCGGATGCCGGCCAGCGCGGGGTCGCCCGCGGCGCGCTCGACGGCGTTCAGCACCAGCGGCCCGTTGTCGGCCATCGCGCGCTTGCCCAGCGACATGCCGCCCGCGCGGTCGTCCATCACCCACGTGTCGTCGGAGAGGAGGTCGGCGTCGGCGATCACCAGGATGTCGGCCTTGCCCTTGAGCGGCGGCCCGCCTGCGGCCGGGTATGCGGACGCGATGTCGCCCGTGACGCGCGCCACCAGCGTGCGGCCGGTGCCGTCGGGCTTGAAGTCCTTGATGAGCTGCTCGGGGTCGCCGAAGAAGCCCAGCTTCAGCGTCTGGATCAGCTGCGAGCGGTCGCCCGTGCGGATGAGCGGCTCGACGGTGGTGGTGCCGTCGTTCGCCCTCTCGATGGCGCCGGCGCTCATGAAGTTCAGCGTCTGCAGCTGGCCGACCAGCGGGTCGGACGCCAGGAACGTGTCCTTCGGCATGCTGAGCCACGCCACGTAGGCCAGCTCGCGCGTGCCGCCGGCGCGGGTCTGCGTGCGGATGCGCGTGGCGTGGTCCAGGTCGCCGACCACCTGGTCCTTTGGGATGTCGAACCCCCACGCCGCGGGCAGGGGGCCCAGGTCGTACGTCGTGCCGCCGCGGCGCGCACCCATCGACTGCGCGTCGGGCGACGTGTCGGTCTCCATGTACGGGTCGGCCAGCAGCACGATCGGCTTGCCGGCCAGCGCCCAGGCGTCGATCGCGTGCAGCAGCTCGTCGGAGAGCTTGCGCGGCTGCACCAGGAGGAGCGCCTTCGCGTCCTGCGGCAGCTCCTTCGCGGTCGGCTCCACCGTGACGAGGTCCGCCACGGCGCGCATCTGCTGGATCACCACCGGCGTCGCGCGCGGCTGCATCGGGTTGCGCGGGTCGGGAGCGCCGCCGTCCAGCGGCACGGTGCTGACCACCGCCACCTTCGGCTTGCCGTCGCGGCCGACCGACGCGATCGCGCGCATCAGGTCGTACTCCAGGAACGGCTCGCCCTCGGGCGCCAGGTACGCGATCGTCTCCTTGCGGTCGGTGGCGCCGCGCACCACCAGGCCCAGCGTCAGCGTGCGGCCGGTGCCGTCGACGCTCAGTGCGGGCAGCCCGGCGACGCGCGCCTCGTCCTCGGCCTCGCTGAAGGGCTCGGGGTCGATCACGCGAAGGATCACCTTGCCGTCGGACAGGCGCACCAGCTCCTCCAGCCACTCGCGGACGCGCTGTGCGTGCGCGCGGATGGCGGGCAGGTCCTTGCTGGTCTCCTGGCTCCAGTACATGTCGACGCGCACCGGCTCGTCCAGCGAGCCCAGCAGCGCCTTCACGCCGGGGCTGGTGCTGTACAGGCGATCCTGCGTCAGGTCGGCGCGCGCGCCCGGCAGCGCCAGGCCCAGCACGGTGTTGAGCGCGACCAGGCCGACGATGACGGCGGCGATCGCGAGGAGTGCGTTGCGGCGGGTCTCGGTCCGTCGTGCCATGGTTCAGTCCGCCTTCTTCCACTCGACGACGATGCCGTTCATCACCAGGCACGCCGCGATCACGGAGACGAAGTACGCCACGTCGCGCAGGTCGATGACCCCGCGCATCATGCTGTCGAAGTGCGTCATCGCGCTCATCGACGCGATCGCGTCCACCGCCACCTTGGGCAGCCAGCCGCTGACGAAGTCCAGGACGATCGGGAAGCCCATCACCACCAGCACGAAGCACGCGACGCCGCAGAGGACGAACGCGATCACCTGGTTCTTGGTGAAGGCCGAGAGGAACGAGCCGACCGCCAGGAACGCGCCGGCCATCAGCGCGCACGCCAGGTAGCCGACGAGCGCTGCGCCGTGGTCCGGCGCGCCGAGCCACGCCACCGTGCCCCAGAGCGGCGTCGTCAGCAGCAGCGCCAGGCACGCGAAGGCCCACGCGGCGAGGAACTTGCCGACCACCAGGTCCCACACGCTGAAGGGCAGCGTGAGCAGCAGCTCGATGGTGCCGGTGCGGCGCTCCTCGGCCCACAGGCGCATGCTGAGCGCGGGCACCAGGAAGAGGTCGAGCCACGGCTGCCCCTGCAGGAACGGCCGCAGGTCCGCCTGGCCGCGCTCGTAGAGCCCGCCCAGCTGGAACGCGAACACGCCCGAGAGGAACAGGTAGATGACGAGGAAGACGCTCGCCAGCGGGCTGGCGAAGTACGAGGCGAACTCGCGGCGGAAGACCGCGCCGGTGCGTGCGAGGGCGCTCATCGGGCTGCCTCCTTGACGTCGCTGGAGGTGAGGTCGCGGAACACGTGGTCCAGGCGGTTGCGGGTGACGCCGGCGGGGGCCTTGCTGTCCAGCTCCGCGGGCGTGCCGTCGAAGACGATGCGGCCCTCGTTGATGATGACCGCGCGCGTGCAGACCGCCTCGACCTCCTCCAGGATGTGCGTGCTGAGGACGATCGCGCGTTCGCCACCGAGCATGCGGATCAGCTCGCGCACCTCGTGCTTCTGGTTGGGGTCCAGGCCGTCGGTCGGCTCGTCCAGGACGAGGATCGGCGGGTCGTGGAGCAGCGCCTGCGCCAGGCCGGTGCGGCGCTTGTAGCCCTTCGAGAGGGTCTCGACGAGCTGCCGGCGGTAGGGGCCCAGGTGCA
>CANHFL010000074.1 GCA_947459855.1 Planctomycetaceae bacterium
CACCAGCGGTACCACGTACATGCATGCCGCCGCCAGGCCCTGCACCAGGATGGACGCGGCATACAGCCCGCGGTCGGGCCCCAGCACGGTCCACAGATCCGCCAGGCGGCGGAGCGGGGGCACGGTGCGGTCCTGGGGCGTCGCGTCGGCCATCGGATCACGTCATGCGGGCGCGGCGTCGCCGCGCGCCGCTCAGGGCGAGGGGATGCCGTACGTCGCGACGTCGCCCAGCTCCTCGGCGATGCGCAGCAGCTGGTTGTACTTCGCGGTGCGGTCGGTACGCGCGGGCGCGCCGGTCTTGATCTGGCCGCAGTTCGTCGCCACCGCCAGGTCGGCGATGGTGGTGTCCTCGGTCTCGCCCGAGCGGTGCGACAGGATCGCGCGGTATCCGTTGCGCGTCGCCATGTTCACGGCGTCCAGCGTCTCGGTCAGCGTGCCGATCTGGTTGACCTTCACCAGGATCGCGTTCGCGCAGCCTTCCTCGATGCCGCGCGCCAGGAAGCGCGGGTTGGTGACGAACAGGTCGTCGCCCACCAGCTGCATCCGGCTGCCAAGCGCGTCGGTCAGCGCCTTCCAGCCCTTCCAGTCGTCCTCGGCCAGGCCGTCCTCGATGCTGCGGATCGGCCACTTCTTCGCCCAGCGCTCCCACAGCGCGATCATCTCGTCGCTGCCGACCACCTTCTTCGGGTCGCTCTTGAAGAAGCAGTAGCCCTTCTTCTTGAGCGCCTTGGCCTCGTTGGCCAGTTCGCTCGTGGCGGGGTCCAGGCAGATGACGATCTCGCGGCCCAGGTCGTAGCCGGCCTTCTTCACGGCCTCGGCGATCAGCTCGCACGCGGCCTCGTTCGAGGGCAGGTTCGGCGCGAAGCCGCCCTCGTCGCCGACGGCGGTCGAGAGGCCCTTGTCGTGCAGCACCTTGCGCAGCGCGTGGTACGTCTCGACGCCCGCGCGCAGCGCCTCGCCGAAGCTGGCGAAGCCGACGGGCTGCACCATGAACTCCTGGAAGTCGACGCTGTTGTCGGCGTGCTTGCCGCCGTTCAGGATGTTCAGCATCGGCGCCGGCAGCCGGCGCGCGCCCGCGCCGCCCAGGCTGCGCCAGAGCGGCAGGCGGCTGGCCTGCGCGGCGGCGTGCGCGCACGCCATGCTGATGCCGAGCAACGCGTTCGCGCCCATCTTCGACTTGTTCGGCGTGCCGTCGAAGTCGATCATCGAGTGGTCGATCGCGGCCTGTTCGCGCACGTCCATGCCGAGGACGAGCGGCGCGAGCCGCGTGTTGACGTTCTCGACGGCCTTCGAGACGCCCTTGCCCATCCAGCGCTTCCTGTCGCCGTCGCGCAGCTCGACCGCCTCGTGCTCGCCGGTGCTGGCGCCGCTCGGCACCAGCGCGCGGCCGATGGCGCCGCCGGCGAGCGCGACCTCGCACTCGAGCGTGGGGTTGCCGCGGGAATCAAGGACCTGGCGGGCGTGGACGGATGCGATCTCGAACATGGTGGGTGGCTCCATGGGGGTGCGGTGGGGGCCGCGATGATAGGTCGGCGGGGGTCAGCCCCGCAGCGCCGCCCACGCGTCCTTCACCACCCAGCTCATCGCCTCCATCGCCGCGTCGGTGCGGCTGGCCAGGTGCGGTGCCAGGTGGGCGTTGGGCAGGCCGAGCAGGGGAGATTCCGCGGTGAACGGTTCGGGGTCGTGCACGTCCAGCACCGCCTGCGCCGCGGGGTTCGCACGCAGCCAGCGCGCCAGCGCGCGGTCGTCGATCACGAAGCCGCGGCTGGTGTTCAGGAGCACGGCGTCGGGCTTGAGGAGCCCCAGCAGGCGCTCGCCGACCAGGTGGCGGTTGGCGGCGCGGCCGTCGATGTGGACCGTCAGCACGTCGGCGTGCCTGAACAGGTCCTCGGCCGTGACGGGGAACGCGCCGTGGCGCAGCGCTTCCGGGATCTCCAGCAGGTCGCAGAACTCGACCTCGAAGCCGATCGCGCCGGCGACCTGCGCCACGCGCCTGCCGATCCGTCCCATGCCCAGGATGCCCAGGCGCAGCTCGTTCATCTGGCGGCGGCCGACGATCTCGGCGCGGACCTCGTCCCACCGTGCGCGGTCGAGCGGCGCGTCGAGCAGCACGCGCGGCCGCAGCGTGTCGCACAGCAGGCACAGCACGTACTCGACCACCGCCTGCGTGTTGGCGTCCGGCGTGTTGCACACACGGATGCCGCGGCGCGCGCAGGCCTCCTGGTCGATGTTGTCCAGCCCGACCCCCGCGCGGGCCACCACGCGCAGCCGCGGCAGCCGGTCCAGCAGGGCGTCGTCGACCCGCGTGTAGGTCCGCACGACCAGCCCCTCGGCGTCGGGGGCGGCGCTGGCGAAGGTCGCCGACCCGGGGGCGGCCACCACCAGGTCCGCCCGCTCGGCCAGCCAGGCGGCGGCGGGGGGGGACAGGTGCTCGGTCTGGATCACGACGGGGCGGGTGGTCACGGGGCCAACGGTAGCGATTCCGCGGCCCGCGCGCCCGAGAACCCGCCGTCACGGGGAGGTTTCCGCTTGCAATCGGGGGGGTTCCGATCACATTCTTCGCGTGCGACTCCGATAGGTTGGTTGGCGGCCCGTACGGGCGCCACCCGCCCCGCAGTCGCCACGGACCCGACGCCCCACCGAGACCCGACGCCATGCCCCGCATCCGAACGGCCGCATCCTTCGTCCCGCTCATGCTGATCGTCTCGGCTTCCGTGCACGCCGACGAGATCGGCTTCGAGGAACTCGTTGCCCGCCTGGGCAGCGCCGTCCCGACCGGCGCGAACGTCACCGCCTCGCAGGTCGAGGCTCCCGAGGGCAGCGGCGGCTATGCGCCGGACACGACGCAGGGCTACTTCGCCGGCAAGACGTTCAACATGATGAACGGCGTGCTCCCGGCGAGCACCCACGCCACCGAGGTCGGCCGCAACTGGTTCGGCAGCGGCGGCAACAGCATCGCCCCGGGCCTGACCCGCATCTGGGTCTACAACGCGAACGGGTGGGCGCAGTCGTCGTTCCTGCGCGTCGCGCAGGGCGCGATCGCGCCGCTGAACATGCCGGCCGCGAACAACCGCGTGGTCAACTGCAGCTGGATCGGGGAATTCGGTGCGCCCTACGACAACGAGGCGATCCGCCGCGCCGACTTCGCCATGAACCGTGACGGGACGCTCTTCGTCGTCGGCGAGAACAACGGCGCAGGCAGCCTGTCGTACCCGCTCATGAGCGGCCAGTACAACGGCCTGGCGGTCGGGCTCACCAGTGGGCAGCACAGCGTCGGCCTGCCCGTCGGCATCGACGGCTCGGCGCGCATGAAGCCCGAGATCGTCGCGCCCGGTTCGTTCACCAGCTTCGCCACGCCCGTCGTCTCCGCCGCCGCGGCGCTCCTCTACGACGTCGCCTACACGCTGCCCTTCAGCCAGAACGTGAACCGGCTGGCGAACACCACGGTCAAGGCCGCTCTGATGGCAGGCGCGATGCACGGCCCGGCGTGGACCAACCAGGCGCCCGGCTCGGGTGCCACGCGCGGCATCACCGCCAAGCCGATCGACCCGGTCTACGGCGCGGGCACCGTGAACATCGACCGCGCGCACCGGATCTTCACGGCGAACGAGGGCTTCGGGTCCTCCACCGCCGCCGGCGCGACCGTCGCGCAGTCGCTCGTCGGCTGGGACTTCGAGGTCGCCACGCTCGGCTACGCGCGCTGGTACCGGATCGAAGTCCCGAACACGGCGGACGCCAGCATCCTGCTGACCTGGAACCGCAACCCGACGATCGCGCAGTTCTCCGCGGGCACCGAGCCCGGCATGCCGAACCTGCGGCTGGAACTCTTCCGCCTCTCGGGCGGATCCCCGGTCGCGATCTCCGGCGATGCCGGGGCAGCCTTCTTCGCCGCGGGCAACTGCGTCAGCGACAGCGCGCAGGACAACTTCGAGCACCTGTACCTCAAGGGACTGGCCGCGGGCAGCTACCTGCTGGCGGTCACGCGCAACGACGCGGCCAACATCGCCTCCAGCGCGACGCTCGCGTGGATGGTCGAGCCGCAGGCGATCCTGGGCGACCTGAACGGGGACTACGTCGTCAACGGTGCCGACCTCGGCATCATGCTGGGGAACTGGGGCCTGCCGGGCATCACCGACCTCGACAGCAACGGCACCACCAACGGTGCCGACCTGGGCATCCTTCTCGGTGCGTGGCGCTGAACGCCGCGCGGGGCAGGGGCCTCGCCTGCGCCACGGCTAGACTCCGCGGCGAATGTCCCGCGCATCCTGGGGCCCGCGTCTCCTGCTGGTCGCGCTCGTCGCCTTCCTGGGCGCCGCGCTCGCGTACCCCGTTGCGCTGACCGTCGCCGAGGCGTTCCGCAGCGATGCCGGCGGGTTCACCCTGCACCATGTCCGGTCGGTGTTCGCGGAGGCCCCCACGCGCCGCGGGCTCGCCAACGCCACCTGGATCGCGTGTGCGACCACCGCGCTCGCCACGCTGATCGCGCTGCCGCTGGCGGTGGTCGGCGCGCGCTTCGCGTTCGCGGGCAAGCGCCTCCTGTCGGCGCTGCTGCTGCTGCTGCCCCTGGTGCTGCCGCCGTTCGTCGGCGCGATCGGCGTGCGCCACCTGCTGGGCCGCGCGGGTGCGCTGAACGCTGCGCTCGGCACCGACATCGACTGGCTGGCGCGCGGTGGGCCGTGGGCGATCGTCGCGATGGAGGCGATCGCGCTTTACCCGATCCTCTACCTGAACCTGGTGGCGGCGCTCTCGAACGTCGACCCCACGCTCGAGGAGGCCGCCGAGGCGGCGGGCGCATCCGGCTGGACGCGGTTCCGCCGCATCACGCTTCCGCTGGTTCGCCCGGGGCTCTTCGCGGGCGCCACGATCGTCTTCGTCTGGAGCTTCACCGAGCTCGGCACGCCGCTGATGTTTGAGTACTACGACGTCACCAGCGTGCAGGTCTTCAACGGCATCCGCGAGGTGGAAGCCAGCCACCGGCCCTACGCGCTGGTCGTCGTGATGCTGCTCTTCAGCGTCGGCTTCTACCTCCTGGGGAAGTCCACGCTGGGCCGCGCGACGGCGGCATCGAAGGGCAAGGCGTCGGTCGCCCGCGCCGAGGTGCGGCTCACCGGCGCCGCGCAGGCCGGTGCGATCGCCCTGTTCGGCGGCGTGGCGCTGGTGGCGTCGATGCCCGCGCTCGCGGTCGGCTTCGCCAGCCTCTCGGTGCCCGGGCAGTGGTACGGCACGCTGATCCCCCGCTCGTACACCCTGGATCACTACGCGCAGGCGCTTTCGCACCCGCTGGCGGCAGGCAGCATCCGCAACTCGCTGGTGCTTGCGGGGCTCGCCGTCCTGCTGGCCGTGGTGGTCGGGTTCGCCGCGGCACGGCTCCTTGTTCGCTCGCGGCTGCGCGGGACGTGGCTCCTCGACGCACTGGTGATGCTGCCGCTCGCCGTCCCGGGCATCGTGCTGGCGTTCGGCTACGTGGCCGTCAGCCTGCGCTGGCCGTTCGCGGGCGTGCTCGAGATCGTCGGCCCGGACCCGAACCCGTTCCCGTTCCTGGTGGTGGCCTATGCGGTGCGACGGCTGCCCTACGTGGTGCGCAGCGCTGCGGCCGGGCTGGAGCAGACCAGCGAGGACCTCGAGGAAGCGGGGCGGGTGGCAGGCGCGGGGACGTGGCGCATCCAGCGCCGCATCGTGGCGCCGCTCATCGCCGCAAACCTGCTGGCCGGCGCGATCCTGGCCTTCAGCTTCAGCATGCTCGAGGTCAGCGACAGCCTGCTGCTGGCCCAGCGCGAGGCCGACTATCCGATCACCAAGGCCATCTACGCGCTCTTCGAACGCCTGGGCGACGGTCCCGGCATCGCCAGCGCGATGGGCGTCTGGGCGATGGCGCTGCTCGCGCTGACCCTCTTCGCGGCCAGCGTCCTGATCGGCCGGCGCATGGGCGCGCTCTTCCGCGCGTAGGAAACTGGGTTCGGGGTAGCCCTGTACCGATTTCCGGGGTTGAAAGGCTGTGCGTGGTCGCCGCGCCCTTTCGCTGCGCTTGGCCGCCGAGGCAGTGCGTGGTCACCGCGCCCTTTCGCTGCGCTTGGCCCCCTCCTCCGCGAACTTCCTCGCTCCACCAGGTTCCGCTCGTCATCGTGTTCGGCTGGCTCGGCACGTGGCACGACCCGGGCCGAATCGGACCG
>CANHFL010000075.1 GCA_947459855.1 Planctomycetaceae bacterium
GACCGCGGCGTGGACGGGATCCACTTCTACACGCTGAACAAGACGGATGCGACGCGGCGGATCTACCGCACGCTGGGGCTGGTCGGGCGCGTCGGGTCGGCCGCCGGTGCCTCGGCGGCCGGCGGTGCGGCGGGTGCCGCGGGCGCGGCGCCCGGTCCCCAGACGCGCTGAAGCAGCTCGGGCAGCGCGTCGCCGGGCTTGGCGGCGCGCATCGCGGCCAGACCTTCGTTCACCGCGTCGGCCTTGTCCGTCTGGAACCCGATGTAGGCGATCAGCAGGCCGAACTCGAAGCGGTCGGACTTCGTGGCGGCCGACGCCGTGGGCAGGTTGGCGCCCGCCAGGCGTTCGCGTGCGGCGGCCAGCGCGGCGGCCAGGCGGTCGTCGGACGGGATCACCTCGCTGCCGAGGCGCGTCCCGATCATCTCGGGGTGCATCGCGAACAGCTTGCGCAGGCTCAGCGCGCTGCTCACGTAGAGCCCCGCGCCCAGCTGGCTGTTGGCGACGCCGGCCAGCGCCAGCGCGCTGTTCGGCACCACCTGCAGCACGGTGTTGAAGCGCTCCTCGGCGCGGAAGAACTCGCCGCGGCGCATGCAGGTCGCGCCCAGGTCCATCATGTCGCGGATCGCGCTCGAATCCTCGGGGACCAGCGACTGCAGCTTCTTGCCGTGGCGCAGGATGTACGCCAGCTCATCGATGTTCGGCGTCGGCGCCCCGCCGGCGTCGGTGCCGGTGCGCGCACCGTCGCCGCCCTTCGCGGGCTCGACGGGCTTGCCGTCGGGACCCAGCAGCGGCTTGCCGTCGGGGCCCAGCGGCGCGGAGCCATCGGGCTGCGCGGTCGAGGACTGGCGGGGGCCCGGCGTGCCCTGTCCGGCACCCTTGCGCGTGCCGCCCTCGATGCCGCTGCGCATGAGCTCGCCGCGCAGCCACTCGAGGTCGGTGTTCAGGCGGTCGGTGGCTGCCTTTTCACGGGCCGTCGGCTCCTCGGGCCTGGTGGCCGCGGGAATCCGGTCGCCCGCGCGCTGGCGCAGCGTGTCCAGGATCGCGCCGTACTCGGGGGCCAGCGTCGCACGCACGCGCGCCGAGTCCACCAGCGACGCCCCCGGCAGCAGCGACGTGTCCTGGAACGGGTCCCCGATCCATTCGCGCTGCGTGCGGCCGGCCAGGATGTCCGCCTTCAGGCGCTGCCGGTCGTACGCGCTCAGTCCCAGGCTGCCGACAAGGTCGTCGACCGGGATGCCGCGCCAACGGGTGTCGCGGTCCTTCTCGCTGCTCTGGCGCGTGCGGCGCCAATCGATGCGCGCGGAGGTGTCGCGCACGTTGCCCGGATCGATGATGTCGGCCTGGCGCTTCATCTTCGTGCCGTCCGCGGTGAAGCGGTCGAACGCGATGCGTGCGTCCAGCGGCTGCTGGTCGGTCAGGATGTCGCGCGCGGATGCGCCCGAGTACGTGCGCGTGTACATGATCGCGCCGAACTCCTGGCTGGCGCGCAGCGGGTTGTAGGCCGCCTGGCCCATGTACGGGCTGGAGTAGACGCTGTACGCACGCCAGAAGCGGTTGTCGTCCGAACCCGTCTCGCCGGTGAACTCCGACTGCTCGCGGTAGCCGACGCTGCCGCGGAACTGGCGGCCACCGCCGACGTCGCCGGTCACGATCAGGTTGCGCGAGTAGAAGTCCTGCTTCGCGGCGGTGGCGTTCAGGCCGAAACTGCCCACGCGTGTGTTCGCGTCCAGCGGGTTGTCGCGCGTGGCGCGGTTGGGGACGGCGTGGCGCGTGTCGCGGGACAGCGCGCCGCCGGACCCCAGCGCGTCCTGGCCCCGGGCGGCGGGAACGGCGGCGGCAGCAGCGAAGAGCCCCATCGTGGCGACGAATCGGCGCATGTCCCAAGCGTAGCATCGGCGGCGTTGGACGCACGCACGGAACCATCCCGGACCGGTCCCGTAAGCCCCGTCGCGGTCGCGCTCAGCGTGATGGCGATCGGGTTCGCGGTCGTGGTGGGCGTCACGGGACCGCGCCTGCGCGAACGGCAACCCAGCACGCAGCAGGACCTGCCAGTCGGCGAGGTGGCCGTCGCCGTGGCGCGGCACCAGATGCAGTCGGCCATCGACATGCGACAGGGCCGCTCCGCCGCCGCCGCGCTCGAGCGCATGGACCGCCTGGCCACCGACACCATGGGCCACGCGATGCCCGACCTCTCCGAAGCCGGGTACGTGCCCGAGGACGCGCGCATCGTCGAACTGGGCCCCGACATGCACGCGCTGATGGTCGTCTACCGCGACGCCGCCGCAGGCGACGTGGCCAGCGTCGTGCTGCTTCCCGACGACGGGCGCGTGGTGCGCCTGGACGGCTTCGGCCGCGCGCTGCCACTGGCGCCCGGCGACGAGTGGGACGACGCCCTTGCCGACGACCGCGGCGACCCTGCCGGCGCCGCATGGGCCACCACCGACGGCCGCATCCTGCACGTGCTGCTGGCGCGCGACCGGGCGACGCTCGCGCGGCTTGCGCCGCTGGCGGTGCGCTGAGGCTGAGGTCCCGCAGCGAAGGCCCGGGCCGCGCCGCCGCGGGCCCGCCGCCCCCTCCGCCCTACACTTGGCGCCCCATATGCCCGCCTGCATCACCACGCCCATCTACTACGTCAACGACCGGCCGCACATCGGCCACGCCTACACCACCACGGTGTGCGACGTGTGGGCACGCGCGATGCGCCTGCGGGGCGAGGACGTCTTCTTCCTCACCGGCACCGACGAGCACGGCGTCAAGGTCGAGAAGAGCGCCGCCGCCAAGGGCGTCACGCCCCAGGCCCTGGCCGACGAGAACGCCGCCGAGTTCCAGCGCGTCCTCAAGGTCTTCGGGCTCTCGAACGACGACTTCATCCGCACCACCGAGCCGCGCCACGAGAAGCAGGTGCAGGCGTTCGTGAAGCGGCTGCTGGAATCCGGGTCGGTCTACCTGGGCACCTTCGAGGGCTGGTACGACGAGGGCCAGGAGGAGTACTACACCGAGACCAAGGCGAAGGAGCTGGACTACAAGAGCCCGATCAGCGGGCGCCCGCTCGCACGCGCGACCGAGCAGAACTACTACTTCCGCCTGAGCGCGTTCCAGCAGCGGCTGGAGCAGTTCTTCGCCTCGAACCCCGGCTTCGTGCAGCCCACCGCGCGCCAGAACGAGGTGCTGGGCCGCCTGCGCGAGGGCCTGCAGGACGTGCCGATCACGCGCACGAACTTCACCTGGGGCATCCCGTTCCCGGGCGACGAGAAGCACGTGATCTACGTGTGGATCGACGCGCTCTTCAACTACGTGACCGCGCTCGGCTACGGCGACCGGGACGGCGCGTTCACCGGCGACCTCTTCGCGAGGCGCGGCAAGTACTGGCCCGCGCAGTACCACGTGATCGGCAAGGAGATCCTGTGGTTCCACGCCGTCATCTGGCCCGCGCTGCTGATGGCGCTGGAGCTGCCGATGCCGCGGCGCATCCACGCGCACAGCTTCTGGATCGCCGACGGCCAGAAGATGTCGAAGTCGATGGGCAACTTCGTCGACCTGCCGACGATCGAAGGGTACTTCGCGAAGTACGGCCTTGACGCGTGGCGCTGGTACATGGCCACGCAGGGCCCACTGCAGGCCAGCGACGCGGACTTCCGCGCGCAGCACTTCCACGACACGTACACCTCCGAGCTGGTCAACGTGGTGGGCAACTGCCCCAGCCGCGTGACCGCGATGGTCGGCAAGTACTTCGAGGGCAAGATGCCCGCCGACGCGCAGCAGGGCGGCGAGTGGCCCGCGCGCTGCAGCGCCGCCGCGGACGCGTGGGCGAAGGCGATCGACGAACTGGACCTGGTGGCCGCCGCACAGGCGCCGATGGGCCTCCTGCGCGAGGTGGACGCGTTCATCAACCGCACCGAGCCGTTCAAGGTCGCGAAGGACCCCTCGCGCGCCGCGGAGCTGGCGAGCATCCTGGCGCAGTGCGCCGAGACGGTCCGCATCGCCGGCGTGATGCTCGAGCCTTTCCTCCCCGCGAAGATGGCCGAACTGCGCACCGCGCTGTCGGGCGAGGCCGACGCCGCGCTGCCTGCGTCGCAGCGCCTGCAGTGGGGACGGCTGGCGCCGGGCACGCCGCTCGCGAAGTGCGCGCTGTTCCCGCGGGTATGAAAATGGGGTTCGGGATAACCCGTACCTATTTCTGCCGAAATAGGTACGGGTTATCCCGAACCCTATTTCGTCGCGCGGATCCCCGGCTTCGTGAACTCGATCTTCCGCTCGCGGAAGAGTGCGCCGAGCGCCTGCTTGAACGCCTTCTTGCTGGCGCCGAAGCGCGCACGGATCGCGGCCGGTGGGCTGTCGTCGTCGATCTCCAGCCGCCCGCCCGACGCGGCGAGCGCGGCCATCACCTGCTCGGCCAGAGGCGCGACGCGCTGGTATCCCGCGGGGTCCAGCGCCAGGTCCACCTTGCGGTCCTCGCGCACCTGGCGCACCCACGCGCGCACGGTCTGCCCGACGCGCAGCGCCGCGGTGGACGCGTCGCCGAAGAGCAGCCCGCGCCATGCACCGTCCACGATCACCTTCCAGCCCAGGTCCGTGCGCGCCCACACCAGCGCCGCGACTTCCTGGCCTTCCTTCAGCGCGGGCATGTCCGTGCCGAAGTGCCGATCGATCCGCGTGCTGGCGATGATGCGGTCCGTGCGCCCATCCAGGCAGACCGCCACCACCACGCGCTGGCCGATCCGGACCGGCGAGCCCTGTTCGCGGTACGGCAGCAGCAGGTCCTTGGACAGGCCCCAGTCGAGGAACGCGCCGACGTCGGGCACGACATCACGGACGGTCATGCACGCAAACCCACCGACGCACGCCGACGGGCGCTCGGTGGTGGCCACCAGGCGGTCCTCGGAGTCGCGATACACGAAAGCCTCGACCAGCTTGCCCGGACCGGCATCCGCCGGAACGTAGCGCCGCGGCAGCAGCACCTCGCCCAGCGCGCCCGCGTCCAGGTAGACGCCTGCCTCGGTTCGGCGGACCATCGGCAGCTGCGAAACGGTGCCCAGTGCAGTCACGCGCGTGCCGCTTCCTCGCGGATCGCGCGCTCGATGCGCTTCCGCAGCGCCGTGGGCATGGTGGTACCGCGCAAGCTCGCGCACGCATCGGCACCCACGTCCAGGCTGGCGAACACCTGCCGGCAGCGCTCGCACACCAGCCCATCCTGCACGGGGAAGTCGACGCCGCGGTCCAGCGAATCCATCTTGGCGCGCAGCAGGTCCATGCACACCGCCCGTGCGTAGGCCGGCGGCGGGACATGCTTCCTCGAACGGTCGGCCAGCAGCGACGCGCGCAGCAGTATGCGTCCGCGGTGCACGCGCGTCTTCAGCGTCGCCGGCTTGATGCCCAGAACGCGCGCCGCATCCGCGACGCCCATGTCAGCAATGTCCTTCAGCACGATCGCCGACCGAAAGGGCTCGGGCACGTCGGCGATCGCCTCGTCGATGCGGGCGCGGGCGTCCTCGCGCAGCTCGCGCGCCTCGCGGCTCTCGGGGTCGAATTCGGCGGCCGCCAACCGCGGCTGCGCGAACGGCAGCGCAGCGGCATAGTCGCGCGTGACCGAGCGCCGCCGGGCATCGCGCTTCCCGCGCCGCAGCGCCGCACGCACCGCGATCGCGTGCAGCCACGTACAGGGCTTCGATTCCCCGCGGAAGTCGCCCCAGTGCCGGTAGGCGGACACGAAGGCGTCCTGGACCACGTCATCCGCGTCGGCCGGGTTCCGGACGATCCGCCGGACCACGGCGTGGACCATCGGACCGCACGTCCGGACCATGTCCGCCACCGCCTCGGCGGCCCCATCGGTGGTGGACACGGGGGCTGGGCGGCGGGAACGGCTCGAACGAGGCATATCGGGGAGGGTAGCGGTCAGGGAACCCCCGGGAACCGGCCGTCCCCGGGCGTACTCTCACCCGTGCCATGACCACCACCGCTACGCCCACCACCGCAACCGACCGCATCGCCCCCGCCGAGGCCGCCCGCCTGGTCAAGGAAGGCCGCGGCTGGATCATCGACGTCCGCGAGGCCGACGAGCACCGCCGCGAGTCCGTGGCCGGCGCCGTCCTGTTCCCCAGCTCGGCGTTCACGGTCGAGAACTTCCCCGCCGCGCGCCCCGGGGTCCAGACGCTGATCATGTGCCGCAGC
>CANHFL010000076.1 GCA_947459855.1 Planctomycetaceae bacterium
CGAACGACCCGGTCGCCGGCATCAACGGCACCTTCACGGTCGACTCGAGCCTGAGCACGGCCCAGATCGTTGCCCTGATGTCCAACACCGTGGCCGGCCAGTCGCAGGTCACCATCAACACCAACGGCATGTCGGCGGCCCAGCAGCAGGCGGTCTACTCGACCGGCATCCTGGTGGTGAAGTCGCAGCAGACCGTCAAGGTGGGTGACACCGTGACCATCAGCGTCGACGTCTCGGGTCTCCCGACGACGGCGGTGGGCCTGCAGGCGAGCCTGAACTACGACCCCAGCAAGCTGGCGTTCGTGCAGGCCATCGGCGGCGACGACATGCCCTCGATGCTGTACTCGACGAACACGGGTTCGGCGGTGCGCTTCGCGACAGGCATCGCCATCGGCGGCAGCGGCTCGCTCCCGATCTTCGCCGGCAACCTGGCGAAGATCGAGTTCACCGCACTGGTCCCGCTGTGCGGCGTGACCGACTGCGTGTCGCTCACGACGAGCGGGTTCACCAACCGCATCGCCAGCAGCGGGGCGGTCTCCCAGCCGGTGCCGTTCGTCGGCACGAACCTGGTCAACGTCACGGCGCTCAACGCCCTGCAGCTGGCCAACGTCACCAGCGACATCGACGTCGCCGCCGATGCCGGCGTGACCACGGGCGCCTTCCAGGCCAACCCGGTCGTCACGGCCAGCAACAGCTGCGGCTCGGTGCCGGTCGTCCTGACGATCACCCTGCCGGGTGGCGGCACGACGAACAGCTGGCCGGCGATGTTCCCGGTGGGCACCTCCATCGTGACCTGGCGCGCCGAGGATGCGGCCCAGAACGTGGCCATCGCGACCAAGACGTACATCGTGCGTGACTACCAGCTCGCGACCCTGGACGTGACGTTCAGCGGCGTGAACTCGGGCAACAACGCCGGGTTCAGCCAGGACGTCCGCGTCCGCGTGTCGGACGGCCGGTTCGTGAACCGCACCCTGGCGTTCTCGCGGTTCGGCGTGGGCACGGTCAGCGACGTCCAGGTGCCGGTGGGCACGGGCTACACCTGCATCAGCGTCAAGGATGCGGCGCACACCCTGGCGGCGGTCAACACGCTGCCGGTGGTGGGCACGAAGTACGTCCCGTCGGCCTTCGTGCTGGGCGGCGGCGACGCGAACGACGACAACATCCGGGACATCCTGGACTACGGCGCGTTCGTGTTCGACTACGGCGGAGGCAAGACCGCGGCCAGCCGCAGCAACTACAACCGCGACACGGTCGTCGGCACGCAGGACTTCACCTTCATCAGCTCGGGCTTCCTCGAGGTCGGTGCGGAGTGCGGTGGCGGCTACGCCGACGGCAACCAGGCCCGCGAGCGCGTCAGCGTCCGCGACCTGCGCCGCGCCGGCCTGGGTGAGCTGGCGATCGCCGACCTCAACGGCGACGGCTGGGTGGACACGAAGGACGTGACCCTGTGGATGCAGGGCCGCCGTCCGGCGGGCTACCCGACCGACGAGGTGATCGACGCGGCCGCCCGCGCGGAGAACTGACCCCGGGTTCTCCCGAGCACTGATCCGAATCTTCCCGCTGCGCCGGTTCATCCCGGCGCAGCGGTGTTTTTCCGCGGGCCGAGAACCCCGCGTTATCCGGCCATGAGGGGTCGTTATCAAGCGGTTTCGGGATGCTCGGCGGCATGATCGGCGTGCGATCCGCGCGGAAATCCTTGGAGGCACCAAAGTTGCTTTGCCATCCGGGCGATTCGACACATAATCGTCGGGTTCTCTTGGAGGGTTGTTCTCCTCCTGTGGGGCCTCCGTGGCCCGGCCCGCCGAGCCTGCCAGCAGGCCCGTTCGCTGGACCCGTACGTCGTTTCTCGGAGTTCCGAATGCGCTCGAACAACAGTGGCCAAGGTGTGAACGGAATGTCACCGTCGACACGTGACGTCCGGCGATCCGCCGCCCACCGCGCAACGAACCCCGTGTCCCGTCTGCCCCTCGTTCCCCGTCTCGCTCCTTCCGTCAAGGAACTCGTCATGAGCACCACGAAGATCTCCTTCGCGTCTGCCACCCTCTCCGCGACCCTGGCCATGGGCCTGGGCTTCACCACGCTGGCGGTCTGCACCTCCAGCGCGTGGGCGGACTGCAGCGCCGGCGCGAACAACTTGACGTCGCTGAGCACGACCACGCAGATGTACGCCGCGCTGAACGGCGCGGCGGCCGGCACTGCCGCGCTGGTGACCGCGAACGCCACCGGCATGACCAGCTTCCAGCTGTCGGTGCTGGGCCTGCAGTCGCAGTGGGTCGCGGACAACGGCATCTACGGCTCGATGGTCATCACCTCGACCCTCTCGGCGAGCAACATGTCGGCGGTGCTGGGCAAGACCTGCGCCAGCGCGACCGTGACGGTGAACGCAGCGGGCATGTCGGACGAGCAGCTTGCGGTGCTGGTCGGCAACCTCTCGAAGATCGACGTCGTCAACGGCCTTGAGTCGGGCAAGACGCTGCTGGTGGACGCCAACGGCATCGGCACCGTCCAGGTGGACGGCGCCGGCACGGTGCGCCTGTCGGCCGCGGCGGCGCTGGCGAACACGGCTGACATCCGCGGCATCGCGTGCGTCCTCGAGTTCGCCGAGGGCTTCTCCGTGGGCAACGGCGGTCGCCTGGTGGCGAACGCGGCCCAGGTCTCGGGCATCGCGATCGGCGGCGCCGGCAATGGCGCGGTGAGCATCGCGGGCAGCATCTCGGCCGACGCCGACCTCAGCACGATCGCCGCGGCGGTGGACTTCAACGGCGACAATGGCGGGAACAGCCCGGAGATCTCGATCTTCGCCGGCAAGACCCTGACGGTCAAGCCGAGCGACGCAAACGGCAAGTCCGTGTTCGGTCCGGGCGCATTCGCGCTCTCGACGGCGATCGGCTCGTCGGTCGACCTGCGCGGCGTGCAGGCGGCGTCGAGCGGCCTGGTGATCCCCGGCGTCGGCACGGGCGGCACGGCGATCCTGCGCATCGACCAGGCGAACGGCCGGACCCTCGCGGGCGCGGGTACGGTGAACGTCGACGGCGAGGCCTCGGCGATCACGAGCAACGCGAGCTTCCGCGGCGTCACGACCGCCGGATTCCTGTTCAACGGCACGATCGGCAGCAACGCGGTCCTCTCGATCAACGCGGCGCAGGCCGGGATCGCGGTCACGGCAGTGGGCGGGGGCTCGACGGGCTCGGTCTCGATCCTGGGCACCCCGAACGCCGACACGGTGAACCCCTCGGCGGTCTATGTTCCGGTCGACCTGCTGCTGCTGGCCGGCAACGACATCGGCACGGGAACCGCGAACGCCGACTCCATGGACGGCGGTGACGACAACGACACGCTGAACGGCGGCGGCGGTAATGACGCGCTGAACGGCGGCAACGGCGACGACGGCCTGAACGGCGGCCTGGGCGACGACGTGATGAACGGCGGTTCGGGCGCGAACGCGATCAACGGCGGCGACGGCAACGACGCTGCGGTGATCGGCGCGAACTTCGCCGACGCCAGCTTCGCGGCCAGCGGCGGCACAATCGTGGTCTCGCGCTCGGGCGGCGTGGTCGACACGCTGACGAACGTCGAGGAGATCCGGTTCAACGACAAGACCGTGCGCGTGATCGGCGCGGGCGGCTACGCCAGCCTGAACGCCGCGCTCTCGGGCGCGTCCTCCGACGTGATGTTCGTCGGCGCGAGCTACGCGATCGACAGCAGCACGCCGTTCGCCACCGCGGCCGATCTGGCCGCGATCGTTGCGCGCACGGTGAACGCGGACGGCTCGTCTTTCGCCGTCGATGTCGCGGGCATGAGCAACGACAAGGTCGCCGCGATCAACGGCAACGTCGGTGCGCGCTTCGGCTTCGGCGCGATCGCCGGCGCCCCGTACCAGATCAAGGACGGCGCGACCCAGGTCGGCGTCGCGTCGTCGATTCAGATGGCGGTCGACCTCGCGAGCGCGGGCAACACCGTCGCGATCCCCGCCGGAAGCCACGTGCTGTCGGCGCGCCTGAACATCGGGAAGAACATCGTGATCGTCGGTGCGGGCACCGGCCAGACGAGCATCAAGTCTGGCATCGAGCAGGCCGGCCAGTCTGATCCGGGTGGCGACAACCGCGGCCTCATCGTCGTCGCCGCCGGCAAGAGCGCCAGCTTCAGCAACCTGACGATCGACGGAAACGGCAAGAATGTGTGGCAGGGCGTGCGCGCCTTCGGTCCCGTGAGCTTCAACGGAGTCGCCTTCACCGGCATCCGTTACGAGTGGGGCGGCGCGGGCGTCTACTACCAGGGCACCGCGATCGTCGCGGTGAACGCCGGGGCGGTCAACGTGACGAACTGCTCGTTCACGGACATCGGCCGCGTGGGCCTGCTGGCGTACGGCGCCAGCACCACCGCGACGGTCGTGAACTCGACCTTCACCGGCCAGGGCCTGGGCGACCGCTACAACTGCGCCGTCGAGACCTCGACCGGTGCGACCGTGTCGGTCCAGGGCAGCACGGTCACGGACTACCGCGGCACCGCGGTGACCGGCACGTCGGGCGATCCGTCCTTCGCGTTCTACGTGGTCGGCTCGGGCTCTGCCCTGACGCTGACCGACAACGTCATCACCGGCAACCTCTACGCGCTCCAGGCCGATGCCGGCACCGCAGCGACGCTGCACGGCAACGACCTTTCGCAGAACACCAATGGCGTGGTTGCGGGCGGCTCGGTCATCGTCGACGCGACCTGCAACTGGTGGGGCACCACCAGCGAGTCGCAGCTCCTGGCGCTGAACCCGGGCGCGACGAAGTTCGCCCCGTTCCGCACGAGCGCGTCGGACTCGGCCTGCTCGGGCGTGGGCGTCGCCTTCGTCGTCGAGGACGGCCGCAGCTACCCGACCATCCAGGCGGCGCATGACGCGTCCCTGACCGGCGCCGGCGACACGATCCGTGTCGCGGCCGGCAACTACTCGGCGAACCTCTCCATCTCGAAGCGCATCGTGCTTGATGGCGCCGGCAGCGGCACGGACGGCACGGTCATCAGCTCGGCCGCCTCGGCCGCACCGGTGATCACCGTCACCGGCACCGGTGCCTCGGCGACGGAGCGACTGGTCATCAAGGACGTCCGCGTGACCGGCGGATTCGGCGGCACTGCCAACGTCGGCTCGGGCATCTACCTGCTGGCGGCCAACCCGAACACCGCCCGCGGCTACATCACGCTCGAGAACGTGACCGCGACCGGCAACAGCGGCGCAGGCGTCGCCGTGAACGGCGACGAGAACGTGGGCAACTTCACCGACCTGCGGATCGTCTCGTCGAACCTCTCGGCGAATCAGATCGGCATCCGCGTGGCGAAGAGCCTCGCCTTCGTCAACGGGCTCGTCGTCGACGGCTGCACCGTGAACTCGAACTCCGAGCTGGGCATCGTCGTGAACCCCGACGGCCTGAACCGCCCGAGCACGGGCTTCGTGATCTCGAACTCCAGCTTCTCCGCGAACGGCGCGAACGCGACGGTCTACGGCAGCACGAGCCGCTACGGCAACGTGAACATCGGAGGATTCAACGGCACACTCTCGATGTCGAACGTCCAGATCGACGGCGGCTCGGGCGACTTCCCGGCGGACCACGGCTTCTCGATCGGCGGCTACGGCTCCTCGGTGGACGCCCCGTCCCCCGCCGGCGCGATGTCGTTCTCGAACGTGGCCATCACCGGCAAGTTCAGCCGTCCGACCGGTCTCTCGGTCAACGGCGGTGGCCACGGCCGTGCGTTCAGCATCAAGAACTACTCGAACGTCGCGAACGTCAGCTTCTCCGGCGTCGCGATCACCAACACCTACGGCAACAGCATCGAGGCGCTGGGCCTCGGCTCCGAGCTGAACCTGGGCAACACGTCCTTCGGCGTCCCGTCGAGCGCGGTGAACAGCGCCGGCACGAACCCGAGCGGCCCGAACGACGGAACCCGCACGGCCTACAGCATCGTGGCCGGCCCGGGCAACAGCCTGGCGACGTACCCGACGGCCGTGAACGCCGCGGGCTGCGCCTTCGCGAACCTGGGTAGTTCGGACGCCGACCGGTTCTTGGCTGAAGGACGCGTCCTCGGCGCCGTCGATGCGTCGACGCGCGGCCTCATCCGCCTGGAGGCTGGCAAGATCTTCGTCCCCGCCAACGTGTCGAACGGCCTGATGAACGCGGTCGCGGCG
>CANHFL010000077.1 GCA_947459855.1 Planctomycetaceae bacterium
CTGAGCACGGCGAAGACCGGGATCGCGGGCAGCCACTTCTCCGGCAGCGCGAGCCGGAAGAGCGGCCCGCCCATCACGGCCTGCACCAGCGAGACCGGCACGATGGCCGCGCCCAGGACGCGCACGGCTCTCACGAAGCCGGCGGTCTGCCGGACGCGGTCGTGCTGCAGGCGCCCGAAGATCGGCTGCAGCACCGTGCTGAGCTGCACGCTGATGATGCCGTTGGCCTGCGTCGCCAGCATGAATGCGAAGCCGAAGATGCCGGTCTGCTCGTCGCCCGAGACGTAGCCGAGCACAAGCACCTCGAGCATCACCAGCAGGTTGTGCGCGTACTGCGCGCTTGCCACCGCGAAGTACGCGCGCAGGAGCGCCGCCGCCGCCACGCGGTGGAAGCGTCGCCTCGGCTGCGGGCCCGCGCTCCGCGCGTACAGCACGGCGCGCGCGCCGGCGTTCGCCACCTGCGGCGCCACCAGCGCGGCGGCCCCGCCGCCCAGCGCCGCCGCCGCCACCGACGCCAGCGTGGCGCACAGCTGCACGCCGCCGTCGATCAGCGCGATGGCGCGGTACTGCAGCCCAAGCCGCATGGCCGAGAGCGGCACCACGATGAAGGCCTCGATGATCGGCCGCAGCGCGAGCAGCGCCAGCAGGCCCGCCAGCCACCCGGCCGGGTACGACGAGTACACGCGCGCCACCAGCGGCAGGGAGCACAGGATCACGCCCGCCGTCGCCAGCGCCACCAGCAGCGTCACGCGCCGCGCGGTGGGCGCCAGCGCCGCGAAGCGCCGCGGGTGCGCGATCAGCACGTCGCCCATCGAGAGCGGCGTCATCACCACCAGGAACTGCCCGACCGCGAGCGCCTGCGCCGCGACGCCGTACTGTTCCGTGTCCAGCAGCCGGGCGATGACGAACATCGCCAGCGCCGTGACCGCCTTGTTCAGCAGGCCCTGCGCCGTGGCCCATGCGGATCCCTTCGCCGCGGCCGCGGCCAGCGAGGGCTGCGCGCCGGGCGGCGGCGGTGCGGTGCCGGCGGTGTCGCTCACGGCTCCACCCCGGGGTCCGGCTCGCGGACGTCGAAGAGGTCGTCGGCGGGCCGGCCCAGCACCGCGCGCTCGATGGCGCGCCGCTGGTACGAGGGGTTCCAGAAGCGCGCGACCATCGCGTGGCACGCGTCGCGCGTGGCGTCGGACGGGAACTCGCCGCGCAGCCACGGCTCGATCGCCGCGGCCAGCGAGCCGACGTCGCCCTTCTCGAAGAGCGAACCGGTGCCGCCCGGCACGACGGCCTCCCATTCGGGCATCTGGTCGTCGGCGTCGCCGTGCGTCACCACCGGCACGCCGTAGGCCATCGCATGCATCGCCGTCAGGCCGACCTTGCCGGGCGCGACCACCACGTTGGACGCCATCACCAGCTCGGCGATGCGGCGCTCGTCGTAGCAGGCGCCCTCGAAGTGCGTCCGCACGCCGCGTTCGCGCGCATGCGCCTCCAGGCGCGCGCGTTCGGGCCCGTCGCCCACCAGCAGCAGGTTCGCGCGCACGCCCCGTGCGGCCAGAAGCGCCAGCGCGTCGATCAGGAGGTCCAGCCGCCGCAGCGCGATGAGCCGCGTCGTGCACGCGACCACCGGCGTGGCGGCGTCGCCGAACAGCCGCGTGCGCAGCGCGCGCGACATGTCGCGCGTGATCGCCGCGCGGGCCAGTTCCTGCTCGTGCAGGTCCAGGCTGTTGTAGATGACGTGCAGGCTGGCGGGGTCCCAGCCGGCCTCGACGGCGTAGGCCTTGGAGATCCGGCCGTAGAACATGTGCTCGTGCGGCAGCGCGTAGAAGGCGCGCCGCAGCAGGCCCTTCAGGCCGCGGGGCCGCGCCAGGTAGCCGTGGCCCCAGAAGAAGACGCGCTTGCCCAGCAGCCGCGCCAGGATCGCCCCGATCCACGTGCATGGCCAGTGCGGCACGGCGTGCATGATCACCGTGTCGTAGCGGCGGTCCACCGCGTTGGTCACCGCACCCCACTGCCACATGAACGGCCCGCCCACGCGGTGCGTCGGCGCCAGCACGAAGCGCACGCGGTCGCTCAGCTTCGCGGGCTCGATCGAGTCCAGGTACTCGTGGTCGTCGCCGATGAACGTGAAGTCGGCCACTCGGCTCCGCGCCAGCGCCTCGACGATCGCCTTCCGGTAGTGCGGGAAGAAGTGGTAGATGACCGCCACCTGCGGGCGCCCGGGGCGGCGTCCGCCCGTGTCGCGCGTGGGGGTGGCGTCGGTCTCGCCCATGGCTCTCGGCTCAGGCCGGGTGTGCGCCGTGCGGCAGCGCGTCGTCGCCGTTCCCCGCATCCGCAGGCGAGCCGAGCGGCGCGAGCATCGCCTCGCGGCGCTGTGCGCGCACGATGATCAGGAAGTGCAGGAACATCGGCCCGCTGGCCCACAGCGTGCCCTGCTTGTTGTTCAGCAGCAGCTGGTACACGGCCAGCGCCAGGAAGATCGTGACGTCCGCGCGCGCGCCGGGATCAGGTGCCGCACGCGCGAACAGCTCGCGCGACGACCGGTACGTCCACCAGATCGACGCGAGGTACGCCACGAACGTCAGCATCCCCAGCTCGCACAGCATGTCGACGGTCAGCGCGTGCGAATACGGCTCGCGGATGGCCGCCGAGACCGTGCTGAACGCGTTGAAACCGAGACCGAAGAGCCAGTAGCCCGGGGCGACGGCGTAGGCGCGCACCAGGTCCAGGATGTTCCAGATGCGCGTCGTGCCGCCCTCGGCCAGCGCGTTCGCGTCCCAGCGGCGCAGCAGGTCGCCTTCCAGCACCAGCTGCGCCACCAGCAGCACCGCGCCGCCGATCAGGGCGACCGCCACGACCGTTCCCAGGAACGAGAAGACACTGCGCAGCTGGCGCGCCAGCGGGTACATGGCGACCGCGACGATGCCGGCGAACAGGATCTGCCCGCGGGAACCCGACTGGAACGCGAGCGCCGCGCCCAGCGGGATGGACACGAAGCGCAGCGCCGCCCAGAACGGCTCGCCGACCTCGGTCCGCATCAGCGCCGCGACGATCAGGATGGTGCCGCCCAGCTCGCCGATGGTCAGCGGGTTGGTGCGCAGGTTGCCCTCCAGGTCGATGCCCAGGCGCCCGTAGCGGAAGTTGAACTCCGGGTTCAGGATGATCGTGCCCGCGACGATGCAGCCGAGCAGCAGCAGGGCGCGGCCCAGCCGGCGGTAGTCGTCGACGCCGTCCAGCAGGAACGGCGATACCAGGATGAAGAGCACGAAGTAGGGGACGCCGCTCTTCACCATCTCGTCCGCCTGCGGGTGCGAGGGCGTCCAGATGAGCGAGAGCGCCGACCAGCCGAAGATCCAGCAGGTGCACCAGAAGACGCCGGTGAAGTACCCGGCGAAGGGCCGCTCCTGGCGCGCGATCGCGTAGATCGCGGCGATTCCCGCAACCAGCGCGATGCAGACGTTCGCCAGCGGCGGGATCGCCCGGAAGATCGGCACCGACGCCTGGAGCGACTGCTCGAAGGGGTACATGAGCAGCACGAGCGCCAGCGCCCAGTGCGGCCGCAGGAGCGACATCAGGCACACGAGGACGAAGATGGAGAGGACGACGAACTGCATCGCTGCTCAGGGCGCGGTCTTCGGTGCCGCCTGGCGCGCCTTCCAGGCCGCCAGGATGGCCTCAACTCCATCGGCAATCGTCTGGCCCGTCCGCTGCGAAATGACGAACTTGACGTCGTCCGCGGTCCAGTCGGCCGGGGTCTTGCCGTCCAGGTAGCTGCCCACCCACGTGGACCGGGTCCGGGTGCGGGTCTTCAGGGATTCCGGGTCCCCGTCCAGCTTGGCGTTCCCGGTCACCAGGCCCTGGATGTAGTCCACGCCCGTCCAGACGGCGAACCCGTCCACCCCGGCCGCCAGCTGCGGGGCGATCTGGTCCTGCAGCAGCTCCTGCACCGGGACCGGGCGCATGTAGGTGGCCCGACCCTCGCCCGGGAAGAACAGGTTGACGGCCGGCAGGATCGGCTTCGGCGGGATGCCGGCGCGGCGCATCGTCTCGCGCGCAAGCTCGATGTGCTGCGTGCGCCACACCTGCTCGTGAGCCTTGTCGCGCGCGCGCTCGATGCTGGTCTGCAGCGCGTTCTCGTTGATGTCGTAGTTGGACGGGTTGACCCAGTCGACCTCGGCAAGGATCGGTCCGTAGACCGCCACGCGCTTGTCGATCTCGGCGCGCCTCACCTGCTCCGGCGCCTGGTCCCAGGCCGTGCCGTTCGGCAGCCAGTAGAGCAGGAACGGGTGGCCGTAGATGGTCCACTTCACCCTCGGCCATCGCGCACGCACGAAGCGCAGCGCCTTGATGATCTCGGAGCGCGCCTGCTCGCAGCGCTGGTCGCCCACGCCCTTCTGCAGCCACTCGTCGAAGGGGGCCTCGTAGTCCAGCATCGCCCAGCCCGAGGGTTCCTGGCCCATCTTGCGCTCGACCTCGGCGGCCAGCTTGTCCAGGTCGATGCGGCCCGTCCTTCCGGCCTCGGGGTCGCACGCCTGGTAGATGATCGTGTACATCGGCACGCGGGCGTCGCGGAGCGCCTGGGCGCTGCGTGCGCTGGTGACGCAGTCCACGATCACCGGCGGGACGAAGGCGCGCGCCGGCTGCGCGGCGGCCGCCCCGGATGCAGGAGCCGTCGCGGGGGAACGCGCCGCGGGCGCGGCCGGTGCCGGAGCCTGCTGCGGGGCCAGCATCGCGCAGGCCGCCAGCGCCGCCGCGATCGCCGCGCGCTCAACGCTCATGGTCGCCGCCCTGCGGCATCGCATGGCCCGCGTTGCGCAGGGTCACCTCGCGTGCCGCCAGTTCCATGTCGTGGTCCACCATCATGCGCGCCAGCTGTTCGACGGTCGTACGCGGCTTCCAGCCCAGGCGTTCGCGCGCCTTGGTCGAGTCGCCGAGCAGCTGCTCGACCTCGGCCGGGCGGAAGTACCGCGGGTCGACCTCGACGTGGTCCTTCCAGTCCAGGCCGACCATCCCGAAGGCCAGCGCGCAGAATTCGCGGACGCTGATCATGTGGCCCGTCGACACCACGTAGTCGTCCGGCTCTGCCTGCTGGAGCATCAGCCACATCGCCTCGACGTAGTCGCCGGCGAAGCCCCAGTCGCGTAGCGCATCCATGTTGCCCAGGTACAGCTTCCGCTGGAGGCCGTGCCTGATGCGGCCGACGGCGCGCGTGATCTTGCGCGTCACGAAGGTCTCGCCGCGGCGGGGGCTCTCGTGGTTGAACAGGATGCCGCAGCTGGCGTGCATGCCGTACGCCTCGCGGTAGTTGACGGTGGCCCAGTGCGCGAAGACCTTCGCGACGCCGTACGGGGAGCGGGGGTGGAACGGCGTGGTCTCGCGCTGCGGGACCTCTGCCACCTTGCCGAACATCTCGCTGCTGGACGCCTGGTAGTAGCGGACCTTCGTGCCGGACTCCATCTGGTGCACGCGAACCGCCTCCAGCAGCTTGAGCGCGCCGGTGGCGTCGGTGTCGGCCGTGTAGATCGGCATGTCGAAGCTGACGCGGACGTGGCTCTGCGCGCCCAGGTTGTAGACCTCGTGCGGGCGGACCATGCGGATCACGTTCGCCAGGTTGTTGCCGTCGGTCAGGTCGCCGTAGTGCAGGCGCAGGCGCGCCCCCGGCAGGTGGGGGTCCAGGTAGACGTGGTCGATCCGCTCGGTGTTGAAGCTGGAGCTTCGCCGGATGATCCCGTGCACCTCGTAGCCCTTGGAGAGGAGGAATTCGGCCAGGTAGCTGCCGTCCTGGCCCGTGATCCCGGTTATGAGGGCGCGCTTCGGTTCCTGCTGGTTCATTCGTGGTGCCTTGGGGGCGAAGATACCCCGCGGATCTCAAGTCCCGCCGGGCGATTTCCGATAAATCAGGCACCGGCCCCGTGGGTGCGCTCGCACCCGCGGCGGTCGCGTCGCGTCCTACCGTCCGTTCCCTCCGCCACACGATGACCGACCTCTCCACCACGCGCATCGTGCTCACCGGCGGCGCCGGCTTCCTCGGCCGCGCGGTGCATCGCGTGCTGGCGGCGCGCGGCGCCAGGGACGTGTTCGTGCCGCGCCGTGCGCAGTACGACCTGACGCGCGAGCCCGACGTCGCGCGTCTCTACGCGGACGCACGCCCCGACGTGGTCATC
>CANHFL010000078.1 GCA_947459855.1 Planctomycetaceae bacterium
CCGCCGCGGTGCGGTCGGCGTCCAGGTCCTCGATGCGCAGCACGAGCGTCCAGCCCAGGCGGCGCGCCAGCGCCCAGTTCACCAGGAAGGTGCACGCGTTCCCGAGGTGCAGCGGCCCGGTCGGGCTGGGCGCGATGCGGGAGCGGTGCGCATGGTTGGCCATCGCGTGCACAGGTATAGTGCCTTCCACCATGGCTCGCCTCACCGCGAAGCAGATCACCGAGAAGCTCGCATCGCTCCCCGAATGGACCAAGAGCGGGGGGGTCATCCAGCGGACGTTCGCGTTCCCGGATTTCGTCCACGCGATGCGCTTCGTGGACAAGGTGGCCGTCGAGGCCGAGCGCGTCCAGCACCACCCGGACATCATGGTCCGCTACAGCAAGGTCACGCTGGCGCTCAGCACCCATGACGTGGGCGGCATCTCGCAGAAGGATTTCGACTTCGCGGCCGGGGCCGACGCGATCTTCGCGGGCTGACCTGCCGGCCGGCGCGTGCCCGCGCGCTCAGGCCGTCGGCCACTCGCCCAGCACCGCGCGGCAGACGCGGGCGCGGGCGGTGCGTTCGTCGTCCTCGGTCTCGACCGCGGGGTGCGCCGCGCGCAGGTGCGCCGGCTGCAGCTGGATGGTCAGTGCGTTCAGCCGGTCCAGCGAGACCGCGGGCAGCATGCCCAGGCACGCGCCCAGGCGCACCGCCGAGAGCAGCTTCATCGTCTCGTCCAGGCCCAGCATGCGCGCCGACTTCAGCGTGGCGATGCCGCGGTAGACGCGGTCCTCCAGCAGCGTGCGCTGGCGGTCCATCAGGATGCGGCGCGCCTCGCGCTCGTAGGCGACCACGGCCGGCACGATCCGTCCCGCGAACTCCTCGAGCAGGTCGGGCTCGGACACGCCCAGCGTGCGCTGGTTCGAGATCTGGAACCAGTCGCCCAGCGACTCGGAGCCCTCGCCGTGGAACCCGCGGACCGCCAGGTGCAGCTCCTTGGCGGCGCGCTTGACCTTCTCGATCTCGTTGGTCGCACGAAGGGCGCGCAGGTGCACCATCACGCTGATGCGGATGCCGCAGCCGACGTTCGTCGGGCACGCCGTCAGGTAGCCGAACCGCGGGTGGAACGCGAAGTCGATGCGCTCCGCAAGCGCGTCGTCCACGCGGATCGCTGTCTCGTAGGCGTCGCGCAGGGCGTTGCCCGTGCGCAGCACCTGCAGGCGGACGTGGTCCTCCTCGTTCACCATCAGGCTGAACCGCTCGTCGCGCGTGATCGCGACGGCTCGCGGCGAGTCGCCCTCGGCGAACTGCTTGGAGACCAGGTGGCGCTCGAAGAGGATCTGCCGGTCGCGCTTCGGCAGCGCGGGCATGTCGAGCCACGCCAGGCCCTGCTGGCCCTCGGCGGCGATGCGGCCGCCGGCCAGGCCCAGGGCGGCCTCGTCGGTGCCCACCGCGGCGCGCACGCTCTCGAGCACCTCGCGACGCTGCGGGTGGGTGGCGCGGCCCACGAACGGGAAGCCCGCCACGTTGCGCGCCAGGCGCACGCGGCAGCTCATGACGACGTCGACGTCGGGCGACGACGCGAGTTCCGCCGGGTCGTGCATCGGGGGCGGCGTCACGGCGTGGCCTCCGGGGCGCCCTCGGCGCGCATCTCGCGGATCCGGTCGCGCAGGCGCGCCGCGCGCTCGTACTGCTCGGCGGCCACGCAGGCCTCGAGTTCCTTCAGCAGCCGCTGCACCGCGGCGGTGCGCTCGGCGGTCGCGGCGCCGGAGGGCGGGATGCGGCCCACGTGCTGCGTGGCGCCGCCGTGCGCGCGCTCGACCACCGGGCCGATCGTCGCGGCGAACGCGTCGTAGCACGCGGCGCAGCCGAGCAGCCCGCTCGTCTTGAAGTCGGCGAAGGGGTGCCCGCACTCGGGGCAGGCAGGGCCGCGCGGGCGGCCGGGCACGGCCTGTGCCAGCTGGCCCAGGAGCTCCTTGATCGGCGCGGCGCCCGGCATCTGGATGCCTGCCTGCGCGGCGTGCTCCTCGCAGAGGTGCAGCTCGTTCATCGTGCCGTTCACGATGACCGTGTTGTGCACCACCGCCGGCTTGGAGCAGTGATCGCAGGTGCGGAAGGGCGCGGCCATGGGTTCATTCTAGGCGCACGGGGTGTGCAGCCGAAGCGCCTTCGCCATGGTTCGTGCGGTGGCGCGAGCGCGGCGACGGGGCGTCAGCGCCCGCGTTCGGCGTCGATGGCGCCGCGGCACGCCTCGCGCACGGCCTTCAGCTGCGCCAGCAGGGCAGGCACGGCGTCCAGCGCCTGGATCGTGGCGGCGTCGCTGCCCGACTTACGGGGCTCGGGGTGGCACTCCAGGAACACCGCGTCGACGCCCGCCGAGACCGCCGCGCGCGCCAGCAGCGCCGCACGTTCCGGCCGTCCGCCGGTCGCGGTGCCCGTCGCACCCGGCAGCTGCGTGCTGTGCGTGGCGTCGAAGCACACGGGCGTTCCCAGCGCCATCATGTCGCCCAGGCCGATCAGGTCCGTCACCAGCCGGTGGTAGCCGAAGAACGTGCCGCGCTCCGTCAGCATCCGGTTGCGGCAGCCGCATTCGTCCAGCTTGGCCAGGACGTTGCGCATCTCCTCGGGTGCCATGAACTGGCCCTTCTTCACGTTGACGGGGCGGCCCGTCTCGGCGGCCGCGACCAGCAGGTCGGTCTGGCGGCACAGGAAGGCGGGGATCTGCAGCAGGTCGACCGTGCGCGCGACGGTCGCCGCCTGGCCGGGCTCGTGGATGTCGGTGGTGACCGGCACGCCGAGCTTCTCGCGCAGGCGCGCCAGTTCGTCCATGCCCGCTTGGATACCGGGGCCGCGGCTCGACTTGATGCTCGAGCGGTTCGCCTTGTCGAAGCTGGCCTTGAAGACGTAGGGAAGGCCGAGGTCGGCGCAGGCGTCGCGCACGACGGTGCCGATCCGCTCGTTGGTCGCGGGGTCCTCCAGGATGCAGGGGCCTGCGATGATCAGCAGCTGGCCGTGCGGACGCGCGAAGAACTCGTGGAGGACGTTGTTCATGGGGGTGGTCCGGTCGCTACAGGCGGTACGACCGGCGCGACAACTTGAAAAGTTACCTGTTTGCGCTTCACACGTCAGGGCCGGTATCCGACAGTCCCCGTGCCCCGCGTCGTGCCGCGGAGGCGGACCCGGCCCGTGCCGTGGACCGCCCCCGGGAACGTGGGACAGTGCAGAGCCGTTCGTCCCCACAGGAGGTGTTCGATGTCCCATTGCCCCAACAGCGCCGAGTCGTTCAGCGAAGCAGTCGCCGCCCTCGTCCGCCGCCGCCACCCATCCCGCAAGGTCGAGTTGATGGGGACGCTGGTCCTGACGATCGACGGCCGCCACCTGGGCCTGGAGAACCTCTGGCGCACCGTGCAGCGCACGCCGGCCACGTGGGAGCAGACCGTCGAGCACCACGTCGACCGCGTGCTCGAGGGCGACGAACTGGCTTCGCTGGACATCCCGTTCAGCGTCGCCAAGCCGCGCATCATGCCGCGCATCCAGCCGTCGGCGATCTTCCAGACGCTGGACCGCGAGCAGGTGGCACACGTGACGTGGGTCAACGACACCGTCATCGTGTTCGTGCTGGACATGCCGCAGTACACGGTCTCGATCAGCACCGAGCAGATGATCCGCTGGGGCATGACCCCGGACGGGCTCGAGGAGATCGCCCGCGAGAACCTGCAGCGCTACGCGCCGGACCTCGAGGTCCAGGTGGTGCGCTCCAACGAGGGCGGCCGCGCCGCGATCATCTCGATGCACGACGGCTACGACGCCGCGCGCCTGCTGCTGGGCGACCTGCACAGCCGCCTGGCCGCCAAGCTCGGCAAGACCTTCTACGTCGCGGCGCCGGCGCGCGACATGTTCGTCGCGATGACCGGCGATCCGGAGCCCTTCGTCAGCCGCCTCCGCGCGCGCGCCGAGGAGGAGTACCGCCGCCTGCCGTACCCGATCTGCGCCGACCTGTTCCTGGTGACGCCGGACGGCGTGGCCGGCACGAAGGCCGAAGCCGCGTAAACAGGGGACAGGTCCACCTGTCCCCATTTTCGGCGGCGGCCGCCCGACGCCCGGCGCGGCTACGCTCCATGGCCCGTGCTCCTCGTCATCGACAACTACGACTCGTTCACGTGGAACCTGGTGCAGCGGTTCTGCGAGATCGACCCGTCGCTCCGCGTCGAGGTCGTTCGCAACGACGCGATCGACGCCGCCGGCGCCGATGCACTGTCGCCCACGCACCTGGTGATCTCGCCGGGCCCCTGCACGCCGAAGGAGGCGGGCTGCAGCGCGGCGCTGATCGCGCACTTCAAGGGCCGCATCCCCGTGCTGGGCGTGTGCCTGGGCCACCAGACCATCGGCGATCAGCACGGGATGACCGTCCGCCGCAACGACGTGCCCGTCCACGGCAAGACCAGCGAGATCCACCACGACGGCCGCGGGCTGTTCGCGGGGCTCTCGAACCCGTTCGTCGCGACGCGGTACCACTCGCTGGTGGTCGACCCCGCGACGGTTCACCCCGACTTCGAGGTCACCGCGTGGACCGCCCGCAACGAGATCATGGGGCTGCGGTGGAAGGCGCCCGCCGGCGCCGCGCCGCTCGAGGGCGTGCAGTTCCACCCCGAGAGCTTCCTGACGGTCGAGGGGCCCCGGCTCCTGGCGAACTTCCTGGCCATGCGCGGCGCGGCCGCCCGGCTCAGCCCTTCGGCGTGAACCGCATCCCGCTCTCGCAGTAGCAGTTCAGCATGTCGCCGGTCTTGAAGGCGTTCGCGTCCTGCGTCGCCTCGAGCGTCAGCCACACGGGGATGACCAGGTCGAGCAGCACGGCGTTCGCGTCGCGGTCGACGGCCAGCACCCGGCCCTGGACGATGCGCGGGGCGCCCCAGACCGGCTCGATGAAGCAGCCGCCGGCGTCCGCGTGCCACATGCGCTGCGCGTTGCCGCGCACGGTGCCCAGCAGGCGCTTGCCGACCGTGGCGCCCAGCGCGCCGGCGTCGCCGTCGAGGACGAACTCGAGCCGGTACGCGTAGTTCGGGACGGAGACGTGCACCTTCGCGGGCGTGCCGGGGAGGACGCTCTCGAGGACGACGCGCGCGGTGTCGTGGATGGCGGTTGCGGCGGTCATGGGCGGGTCAGTGTAGGAGGGGAGGTCACTTCGCGGGCGACGCGGCGGGGGCCGCGATCACCTTCTTGACGTTCGCGGTCGAGTTGTAGACGGCCACCTCGCCGGCGCTGGCGCTGTCGACGCCGATGCGGGCGATCTGCACGCCGCGCGTGTTGCGCACGCTGAGTGCGCCGCCGTCGCCGTCCGGCGCGGCGCCGGTCACCACGATCGGCTGGCCGGCCAGGTCGAACAGGTTGAGCAGGCCGCCGTTCTGGCCGGCGCCCATCGCCGCGATGCGGCGCTCGTTGAGGTACGCGCCCATCGTGCCGGCCTGGCCGGTCGCCTCGGCCATGAAGGCCGGCGCGCCCGAGGACGTGCCGACCATGAAGCGGCCGCCGCCGTCCTCCTTGGAATCGGCGCTGACCGCGACGCTGCCCTTGCCGTTCAGCAGCTCGAGCATGCCGCCCTTTCCGGCCCCGGCGCTGGCGATCGACGCGGCGACCGCGCCCAAGCCGTCCTTCAGGATCAGGCGGCCGCCGTCGCCCGCGACCAGCGCGGCGTTCTCGTTGCCCGCGGCGTCGGCGATGCGCACCACGCCGGTCTGGTCGGTGGCGCCGCCGGCGTACAGGATCTCCTTGCCGTTCGAGTTCTTCATCGAGAGCACGCTCGCGCCCTGCGCGACGCCCGCGATCAGGCCGATCTCGCCGTCGGCGCGGCGCATGCTGATCACCGCGCCCGCGGCGCCGGCCTCGGCGCGCATGCTGCTGGCCGCGTCGCCGGCGCCCGAGAGGATCATCGCGCCGCCTTCCTCGCCACGCGCGACCGTCGCGAGCGCCTTGCCGTCGCTGTCGCCGATCTCGATGCGCCCGCCGAGCTCGGTGGCGAAGAGGCCGCCCACCGGCTTGCCGCCGGCGTTCCAGACCGCGACGTCGCCGCCCTGGTCGTTGCTGGCGATGCGCACGGTGTTCGCGCCGCCCTTCGACCACACGTCCATCTGCCCGCCGGTCTCGGCGGCGTGGGCCAGCAGGACGACCTTGTCG
>CANHFL010000079.1 GCA_947459855.1 Planctomycetaceae bacterium
AGAGGACTCGAACCTCCAAGGGATTGCTCCCACCAGCACCTCAAGCTGGCGCGTCTGCCAATTCCGCCACCAGGGCATTGGGGCGATCCCGGTCGGGGTGCCGATCGGGGTCGGTCAGTATAGCAGGGGCCGGATGCGCCCCGCCCGCTGCGATTATCCCCACGATCCCAGCAGGATCCCGAGGTCCGCGCCGGTGACGCTGCCGTCGCCGTTGAGGTCGCCGGGTCCGGCGGTTCCCCAGTTGGCCAGCAGGATCCCGAGGTCGGCGCCGTTGACGATGCCGTCCCCGTTGAGGTCCGCCGGGTTCGCGACGGCACAGCCGACACCGAGGATGCGGAAGTCGTCCAGCGCGGCCTCGACCACCGCGCCGGTCAGGTCGCGTGCCACCCAGCGGAACCTGACCTGCGCCGTCGGCGTGCCGAAGTCGTTCAGGCGGAAGGTCTTGTCGACCCACGCGCCCGTGTTCTCGCTGACGGTCTCGAGCGCCACCCAGGTGGTCCCGTTGTTGAACGAGACCTCGACGGGCATCGTGTTGGTCGCGGGGTTGCTGCCCGTGTTGTTCGAATACCAGCGCGAGTAGCTCACGAAGACGTGGTCGTACCCCGTGCAGTTGTAGGTCGCCGAGACCAGCGTGGTCGCGCCGCCGTCGATGTCCGCCTCGCCGACCGCGCCGCCCGCGGTGCCCTGGCCGGTGAACCAGCAGTTCACGCCGGGCGCCGGCGTGCGGTCGTTCTCGGGCTGCGCCGCCGTGCCCAGCGGGTCGCCGCGCACCCAGATGCCGGTCGTGGCGGCGTCTCCCGCGGCGCCCACCACCCAGCCCGTGGGGGCGGTCTCGAAGGTCTCGTTGGCGATGTCGGCGGTGCTTCCCGCGTAGATCGAGGAGTAGCTCGCGGTGGCCGGCGCGCCCACGGGGCTGGTCTGCGCCTGGCCGGCCGTGGTGGTCGCGCCGACGTACCAGCTGGCCGACGTGCCGCACGTGCCGGCGGGCAGCCGGACCGTGTAGCTGTTGGGCGCGGTCTCGGTCATCGCGTACTCGGTGTAGGTGGTCGCGGTGCCCGCCTTCACGTACAGCTTTCCGCTGCCGCTCGCCGGGACGCCGTTCACCGCCACCACGTTCACGGCGAGCGTCGTCGTGCCGGTCGGCAGGGCGACCGACGGGATGCCCTGCGGGAAGACGAACGAGAGCAGCTGCAGCGGCGGGGCGTTCAGGCCGTGCGCGCCGAACGCGCCGGCGATGCCCTGGTAGTTCGGGGTGCCGTTGTTGACGTTGCCGTCGTCGTCGTCCAGCACCAGGAAGTCGACGACGATGTCGTCCGCGATCGTGCTGATCGCGCCGTGGAGCAGGATGGAGTTGATGGCGTAGTTCGCCAGCCGCGTCCGGTACGAACCCGGATACGCCGCCAGCAGGTAGTTGCGCAGGTCCCACACGCAGCCGCTGATCAGCTGGCCGCAGGCGTGGATCGCGCTGCCGCAGCTGGAACAGGCGGTTGCGCTGTACTGGCAGGTGTTGGACGCGTTGCGGATGCCCGTGCTGCAGGTCTGGAAGCCGATGCCGGTGCGCGGGTCGTCGGCGACCAGCAGTCCGCAGATGTCGCCCATGCCCTCGCCGTAGGCGCCCTGGCCGCTGCCGCCCTTCTCGACCAGGTTGTGGCCGTACTCGTGGTGCACGACCGTGCCGAAGCCGGTGTTGGCGCATCCGCCGCCCGCGGCATAGAAGTTGATCGTGCTGGCGCTGTAGTACGCGTTGCAGGTCGACGCGATGTTGTTGTTGATGATGAAGCTGGTGCCCTGCGTCGAGACCGTCGGATAGTTGGGAGAGACCGACAGCGTCAGGTCGCGGATGATGTTCGCGTGCCGGTAGGCGTTCACCTGCGAGCGGTCGGTCGCCAGCGCGTTCGTCGCGTTGAACTGCGGGCTCCACGATCCGCCGTCGGCCACCGACTGGGAAAGCTGCAGCGGGGCGCCCCCGTTGTTCTGCACCGTGAAGAACCGCCCGCCGAGGGTCGACACGTAGGACGCCGTGCCCGCGATGCCGGGGTGCGTGAAGTTGCCGTTGGCGTCGGCGTAGACCGTCACGCCGCCGGCGACCACGCCCACGTACGGCAGCGCGTACGGCGCGACTCCCGCGCAGGTGTCGGCATCGTTGCCCACGGTGGCCTGGCCGGTGATCTGGCCTCCCACGGCGTGGTAGATGCGGCTTTCCTGGTACAGGATCGTGCCGTCGGCGGCGTCGACCACGAACAGGATGCGCTGGTGGTTCTCGGGGTCCCACGGGCCACCGCCCTCGGCCTCGAACTGCACGGCCAGGCGCGGCTCGGCGGCCTGCTTGCGATCGACGCCGGCCCACACGACGTACTGCGCCGGGGTCGTGGTGGGCTGTGATCGGAACGCGTTGAAGGGCCGACGCGTCCAGATGCGCGCGTCCGGCAGACGGGTCAGGTCCTTGCCTTCGAGCGTCTTCGCGAACTCGCCGACGTCCCACAGCGTGCTCGACGCCAGCACCGCGGGGAAGCCGGGCTCGTTGCGCGTCAGCACCAGGAGGTGTGAGCGGAAGACCGGCACGCCGCGCACCTGCTGCGTCCAGTAGACGCCGGTGAACTTCGCCATGCCCGTCGCCTCGTCGTCCATGATCTGGACCAGGTGTTCGCCGCCCTCGAACGGCCCGATGGGCGCCAGGTCCGCGGCATCGATGCCGAAGAGCGCAGCGTGCGCACGCAGGAACGACTCGGCGCTCGCGATGGGCGTCGCGCCCGTCGCCAGCGGGCCGTAGACGCGCGCGACCTGGTCGCCCTGGCGCATCACGCGGCAGTCGGGGTTGCGCGCCAGGAACGAAGACTCCGCCGCTGCGGCGGAGGGGCGCGCGGCGGTTTCGCCCACGGGCGCGCGGGCCACCTGGGCCGCTGCGCCGGTGGCGAGCAGGCAGGCGATGGATGCTGCGGCGAGGACGGTGGCGGATCGGGTGCGCATGTGCCTTCGTTTCTCCGGGATCGGCCGTTTCGTGTGGCGGCCACAGTCGAACCCGCCCTCGTGGCGCGGGTCCTTGTCTGATTGTTCTACGGACCTTGGGCCCTGGCAACTCCGCGGAGGGCCGAATTCCGACCCAAATTCCGGGCGTGGGTGGGGGGCGGGGGGGAGGGTCCTATACTCGGACCTTTCATGGCCGGAAAGTCCGATGGTGAACGTCCCAACGAGCCGGTGATCGAGAATCGCCAGGCCCGGCACGACTACGCCATCGAGGACACCCTTGAGTGCGGGATCGAGCTCTTGGGTACCGAGATCAAGAGCGTCCGGGCCTCCAAGGTGAGCCTGGGCGAGGGCTACGTCAGCGCGCAGGCCGAGCCGCCGGCGCTCAGCCTGCACTCGGTGCACATCGCCGAGTACCCGCCCGCCGGGAAGGCCTCGCAGCACCCGCCCGTCCGCGTACGCCGCCTGCTGGCGCACAAGAAGGAGATCCGCAAGCTCGCCGAGCAGGTCAAGAAGAAGGGCGTGACCATCGTGCCCCTCAAGATCTACTTCAAGGACGGCCGCGCGAAGCTCCTGGTGGGGATCGGCGTGGGCCGCAAGGCGGCCGACAAGCGGCAGGCGATCGCAGCGCGCGAGATGAAGCGCGACATCGACCGCGCGATGCACAAGCGACGGTAGGAGGGGGGTGCGATCGGCGGTCCCGGACGCCGATCCGGGGCGGGATGCCTCGGGCGGACGCTGGGCGATCCCCGTGCGGGTGCCCGTAGACTGCGCGGTCCGCCATGACGACCCCCGATCGCCAGACGCTCGAGACCCTCGCCCGTACCGCCGCGGACGCACTTGCCGCCCTGAAGGGCCTGCAGCGGCCGGACGGGCACTGGTGCGCCGAGCTCGAGGGCGACTCGATCCTGCAGAGCGAGTACCTGCTCATGAAGTGGATCCTGGGGCAGGAGCGCCAGCCCATGGCCGACGGCCGCGACGGCCACGAGACGATGCTGAAGATCGTCCGCTACATGCGCGGTCAGCAGCGGCCGGATGGCGGCTGGGGCCAGTACCCCGGCAGCGCGGTCGACCTGAGCGCGACGGTGAAGGCGTACTTCTGCCTGAAGCTCTACGGCGACAGCCCCGACGCGCCGCACATGCGCAAGGCGCGCGAGGTGATCCGCGCGATGGGTGGCGCCGAGCGCTGCAACAGCTTCACGAACTTCTACCTGGCCGCGCTGGGGCAGATCGGCTGGGACGCCGTGCCGGCGATCCCGCCCGAGATCGTGTGGCTCCCCAAGTGGTTCTACTTCCACATGGACCGCATGAGCGCGTGGAGCCGCACGATGATCCTGCCGCTGGCGATCGTCGCCACGCTGCAGCCGACGCGCCGCCTGGACCCGACGCTCGGGATCGGCGAGCTCTTCGTGAGCGAGCGCGACCGCAACCGCCTGAAGATGCGCGCGGACACGCCGGCGTTCTGGCGCGTGTTCTTCAAGTGCGTGGACACCGCGCTGAAGGTCGTGGGCCGCACCATCGGCACCGGCCCGCGCATGAAGGCGATCCGCGCGTCGTACGACTGGATCCTGGCGCGCGCGTCGCAGGACGCCCCGGCGCCCACCGAGGGCCTTGGCGCGATCTTCCCGCCGATGGTCTACATCCAGGTGGTCTTCATGGCCCTCGGCGTCAAGCGCAGCGACCCGCTGGTGCAGCGCGCCGAGCGCGACCTGGACGCGTTCTTCATCGAGGAACGCGACGCGTCCGGCCAGCCCGCGATCCACATCCAGCCGTGCTTCAGCCCGGTGTGGGACACCGGCATCGCCAGCTACGCACTGACCGACTGCGGACTGACCGCCGCGGGCGACCGCTCGCTGGAGCGCGCCACCGATTGGCTGCGCGCGAAGGAAGTGCGGTGGACCGGCGACTGGGCCGCGAACGTCCGCGCCGGGACGCGCCCCGCGGGCTGGTTCTTCGAGTACCAGAACGCGTGGTACCCCGACGTCGACGACACCGTGATGGTGGCGATGGCGCTGAAGCGCGCCGGCGGCCCCGAGAACGAGGCGGCCGCGCGCCGCGGCGTCGAATGGGTCTTCGCGATGCAGTGCGAGGACGGCGGCTGGGCCGCGTTCGACCGCACGACCAACCACCAGGTCTACGAGTACGTGCCCTTCGCCGACCACAACGCGATGCAGGATCCGTCGTGCCACGACATCACCGGGCGCACGCTGGAGTGCATGAGCTGGCTGGGCTACCGCGTCGACAACCCCGCGATCGCCAAGGCCGTCGAGTTCATCAAGGGCCACCAGGAGCCCGAGGGCTGCTTCTGGGGCCGCTGGGGCGTCAACTACATCTACGGCACGTGGCAGGCCGTGATCGGCCCGATCCGCTGCGGCGTCCCGCGCACCGAGCCGTGGATCCAGCGCGCGGGCGCGTGGATCAAGAGCGTGCAGAAGGCCGACGGCAGCTTCGGCGAGACCGCCAACAGCTACGAGGACCGCAGCCTGATGGGCACCGGTCCCAGCACCGCCAGCCAGACCGCGTGGGCGGCGATGGTGCTGCAGGAGGTCTACGGACCGAACGACCCCGACCTGTGGCGCGCGCTCAGCTGGCTGGCGAAGACCCAGCTGCGTCCGGCCGACGCGGCCGATCCCGCGCTGAACCCCGACGGCGACCCCGCCGGCGGCTGGGTCGAGACCGAGTTCACCGGCACCGGCTTCCCGAAGGTCTTCTACCTGCGCTACCACCTGTACCGGCACTACTTCCCGCTGATGGCGATCGGCCGCGCGCTGGCGGCGCACGGCATCGCGGTGCCCACGGCCGCGCGCCCGGCCCGCGAACCCGTCACGGCGTGAGGAAATTGGGTCCGGGATAGCCCTGTACCGATTTCCGAGTGTTCAAGACACTGGCGCATGACCGCGCCCTTTCGCTGCGCTTGGCCCCCTCCTCCGCGAACTTCCTCGCTCCACCAGGTTCCGCTCGTCATCTTCGTCGGCCGATTCGGCGCGTGGCACGACCCGAGGAGTGTTCGAATCGTGGTACGCGTGCCTCATGGCCTCGTACGTCGCTCCGGAGGAGGCCAATGCTCGCTGCGGGCGCTCGCAACCCGACGTTCCGAGCGTCTCAAGGCGAGCGCCCGGAGCACGGCGCAAGGGCGCGGTGACAAGCAGGTGCCTTCGGCCATGCCCCGGAAATCGGTACAGGGC
>CANHFL010000080.1 GCA_947459855.1 Planctomycetaceae bacterium
GAGCCCGTAGGTGCCCACGTACCGCGCGCGGCGTGCGAGCGGCAGCTCGGGGATCTCCGCGCGCACGCGCTCGCGCCACGCATCGTCCACCATCACCGGCACCAGGTCGGGATCCGGGAAGTAGCGGTAGTCGTGCGCGTCCTCCTTCTCGCGCTGCAGGACGGTGCACATGCGGACGTCGTCCCAGCCGCGCGTGCTCTTCGCGCCCGGGCCCATGACCTTGCCGTCCTGGCGCCAGCGCTTCGGGGCCTCGCACTCCTCGAAGTCGATCGCGCCGCGCAGCGCCTTGAAGCTGTTGAGGTTCTTCACCTCGACCACCGGCGTCTTGACGACGGTGCCGTCCTCGAGCTCCATGATCACGTTGATGTTGGGCTCGAAGCGCATGTGCCCCTTCTGCATGACGCCCTCGGAGACGCCCAGGAACCGGCAGATGTTGCGCAGTTCCTGCGCGAACGTCACGACGTCGGCCGCGCAGTCGAAGTCCGGCGCGGTGACGATCTCCAGGAGCGGAGTGCCCGCACGGTTCAGGTCGACCAGCGAACCCTCGTAATGGAAGCCGCCGGGCAGCTCGTGGCCGAGCTTGCCGGTGTCCTCCTCGAGGTGCGCACGGATGATCCCGATGCGCTTCATGCCGCCCGCCGCGCAGGGCACCTCGACCGCGCCGTCGTGGCAGAGCGGCAGGTCGTACTGGCTGATCTGGTAGCCCTTCGGCAGGTCGGGGTAGTAGTAGTTCTTGCGGTCCCACTTCGAGAAGCGGGCGACCTGGCAGCCCAGGGCCAGGCCCACCATCATCGACATCTCGACGGCGCGGCGGTTCATCACCGGCAGGCTGCCGGGCAGCGCGGCGACGACGGGCGTCACCAGCGAGTTGGGCTCGCGGTCGTGGAAGTCGGGGTGCGCCGGGTTGCCAGCGCGCGTGAACATCTTGCTGCGCGTGGCGAGCTCGACGTGGATCTCGAGCCCGACCTTGAGGCGGACGTTCTTCACGGCCGCGGTGGCGGTGGCGGTCATGGGTCGGGATGATACGAACGCGACGACCCCGCACGCGTGCCGGAGGACGGCGCGCGCAGCGGTGCGGCCACGTTCACCCGGTCGCGGCCGGCGCGCTTGGCGTCGTAGAGCGCGACGTCGGCGCGCATCACCAGGACGGAGGGGTCCTCGCCGCGGGCCCAGGACGCCACGCCCACCGAGCAGGTGAGCGGCACCGACTCGTCGGGCGAGATGCGGAACGGGTCGGCCGCGATCCGCCGGCGGATGCGGTCGGCCACCAGCGGCGCGTCGTCGGGCGCGCAGCCCGGCAGCAGGACGACGAATTCCTCGCCGCCGAAGCGGCAGACCGCGTCCTGCGGGCGGGCCGCCACGCGCAGGCGCTCGGCGAACTCGACCAGGATGCCGTCGCCGGCGGGGTGGCCATGGGTGTCGTTGACCGCCTTGAAGTGGTCGATGTCGATCATCGCCAGCGCGAAGGGCCGCCCACGGTCGGTGGCGAACTCCACCTCGCGCGCCAGCAGCGCGTCCAGGCCGGCGCGGTTCCACGCCTGCGTCAGCGGGTCGATGAGGATGCGACGGCGCGCGTCGTCCAGTTCGCGGGCCAGCGCGGCCTGCGCGCTGGTGAGCTCCATGTGACGCAGCTGGTCCTCGGCCATCGATGCGAGGTCGCGCAGCGCGGACAGGTCCTCGGGCTCGAAGGCGCGGGGCACGGTGTCGATCACGCCCAGGGCGCCGATGCGCGAGCCGTCCGGCGCCCGGAGCGCGACGCCCGCGTAGGCGCGCGCGTGGGGTTCACCGGTCACCATCCCGCAGCAGGTGAAGCGCTGGTCGGCCAGCGCGTCGGGCACCACGAACGGCCCGTCGGCGCGGATCGCCCACGGCGCGAAGCCGTCGCGGCGCGGCACCTCGGAGAGGCGCATCCCATGGCGCGACTTGAACCACGTCTGGCGGGCACCGACCAGCGAGACCGTCGCGATGGGCGCGCGAAGCAGCCGAGCCGCCAGCCGCGTGATGCGGTCGAAGCGCTCCTCGGCCGGCGTGTAGACGATGGACAGCCCCTCGAGCGCGTCGAGGCGCGCCTGCTCGCCGGAACCCGGGGCGTCGTTGGAGTCCGCTGACACTGGCAAAAGGATGCCCGCCGCACCCCCCCGGCGCAAGACGTTCCCGGCGGGATTTGACGGCCCGCGGCATCGGAAACGAAACCGACGCGCCGCCGTTCAGGCGCCGCGTCGGTTTCGTGAAGAGGCCGCGGTGGGATTTGAACCCACGAAATAACGGATTTGCAATCCGTCCCCTTAGGCCACTTGGGTACGCGGCCGCAAGCGGACTCGTATAGTGGCACACGCGTGTCGCGGCGTCAACGCTGGCACCCGCCCCCGTCCGGCGGATTTGGACGAATCACGGCCACCACGCCCCCCGACGCTCGCCATGACCCTCCTGCCGCTCCTCGTCGCGCTGCTTATGAGCCCCCAGACGGCTCCGACGGCGACCGCGCAGGGAACGCCGCCGGCCGACCGACCGGCACCCCCCGCGTCCCTCGCGAAGGCACCCGACGCGTTGCCCAAGTCGCGCGTCCGTGCGCCGGTCCTGCGCGAGGGCACGTACCTGGCGGGCGTGCAGGGCTTCTTCGCGTCGAGCGCCGCGGAGCCCGGACTGCTCGTCTTCAAGCTCGACGAAGGCATGGCCGCCAACGTGCGCCGCACGCTCTTCGTGATGCCGTGCGACCCCTCGGACGACGTGAAGGCGATCCTGTCCGACATCACCGTCGACACGCCGGCGATGTTCGAGGTGAGCGGACGCGTCTACGACTACCGCGGCCGCGCGTACCTGCTGCCGGTCTCGGTGGTGGCGCTGAGGAACCCGCCGCCGCCCGACCTGATCAGCCGCACGCCGCCGAAGGAGATCGTCGGCCCCGCGCCCATCGCGACGTCGCGCCCTGCTCCACGGCTCGACGCCTACCTGGACGAGTCGACGGCGCCGATGGAGCTGCCGACGCGCGAGGCACCGCGCCCGCGCATGGCGCACGAGCCGGACCCTGCGGTCTTCCCGGCGCTGGACGACGGCATGGCCGACGACATCGAGCGGCGCCTGGAGGCCGGAATCCAGCGCAGCAAGACCGCGACGGCGCTGCGCCCCGCCGCGCAGGACGGCGACCGCACCAGGCTGCTGCCCGCGGCGACGCGCCTGCAGCAGCGCCGTGCCACGGTGCTGCGCGACCCGGTGACCGGCGCATGGCGCGCCCGCCTGGATGCCGCACGCGCCGGGCTGGGCGTCGACGACGGCGCCGAGGTCACGATGGAGATCCTGCCCACGCACGCGCTGGAGACGCTGGAACGCAAGGCGCGCGAGCAGCCCGTGGGCACGGCGTGGCTCCTGAGCGGCGAGGTCGTGGTGTCGAAGGACCGCGGCTTCCTGCTGCTCGAGCGCGCGGCCCCCGTGGCGCCGGACCGGTTCATGACCCCCTGACGTCCGGAAGCGTGGCGTGGCGCCGCGTCAGCTGCGCCACGCCGCGATGAGCAGCGCGAGGTCGGCGCCGTTGACGGTGCCGTCGGCATCCATGTCCCACGCGCCGGGCTCGCCCCAGTGGGAGAGCAGCACGCCCAGGTCCAGGCCGTTCACCTTGCCGTCGCCGTTGAAGTCGCCGGGGATCGGGCCCTGCGTGTAGGTGATCGTCAGCAGCGGCCGGCGCGCCGGGTCGGCGCTCTCGCGGCTCTCGAAGCGCTTCGCCGTGTCGAGCACCGCCTCGTTGCCCACCAGGATCCAGCCGCAGTTGGTGGCGGCGTTCGCCCGCCACGCCGCGACGTCCGCGACCAGTGCGGGGGTCGAGGTGAACGTGTACGCGCCGGCAGCCGCGATCGACTTGGATGCGCTGGGCGTGGCCGCGAACTTCCCGCCGGGGACCGACCACAGCTGGCCCGGATAGAACGTGTGGATCCACGTCGCGTCGTTCGTCTCGGGGATGGTGCCGCCGCCGCCGAAGGCGAAGCTGGCGCCCTCGCCCCACTTCTCCTGCAGGCGGTGCGCGTTGATCGTCTGCGCGCCGGAGTTCGTCTGGCTCATGTAGACCTTGAGCGAGACGGACGTCACCACCGCACCGGGCGGCAGCGACGAGACGTCGTACCGGACCACCGCACGCCGAAGCGTGCCCGCGCCATTGGTGCCGACGCGGCCGCAGTAGATGTTCAGCGCGGCGCCCAGCGCATACTGCTGCGCCGTGGCGGACTCGATGAGCGTGCCGTCGGCGACGGGTTCGAGCGTGACGGTGTCCGCGGCGGCCTGCGCGGCCAGCGCCGCGCACGCGGACAGCGCGATGGCAAGCGGGCGGGCGGCGCGCATGGTCATCCCCACGACGCCAGGAGAACGCCGAGGTCACCTCCGTCGGTGGTCCCGTCGCCGTTCAGGTCGGTGTTGCCGGGCTGGCCCCAGTTGGCCAGCAGGATCCCCAGGTCGCCGCCGTCGACGACGCCGTCGTTGTTCAGGTCCTCGGGGCGACCGCCCGAGATCGTGGCTGAGAAGGTGGCGACGACGCTCGCGGTGAGCTCGCCGGGGACGTTCTCGTCGCTGGTGCGGATCGTCACCGCGGCCGTGTAGGTGCCGGGTGCCAGGCCCGCGGGCGAGAAGCGGACGCGGACGGTGCCGGCGGTCGCGCCGATGCCGGTGGCCGTTCCGCTTACGAACGCCCACGGTCCGGCGGGGACCTGCACGGAATCGATGTCCATCGTCGACTGGTCGACGCTGAAGCCGAAGTTCGACACGCCCACGGTGGCATCGACCGGCGCGGTGCTGCCCGCGGGCACGGCCACCGGCACGGTGACGGCGTTCTGGTCGGCTGACGCGCTGAACGACGGGTTGCTTGCGCGCACGACGCGCACGCTCACCGGGAGCGCGATGCTGGGGTTCTGCACGGCCTCGTTGGTGCTGGTGACGGTGGCCGTGCCGGTGCGCGCACCGACGGTGGACGTGACCACCGGCACGTTGACGGCGGTGAAGCCCGGCGTCAGCACCGCGGTGCCGCTGAAGGTGCCGGAGAGCACGCCGGAACCCGCCACCGTGTACGCCAGCGGATCGACGCCCGCGGCGACGTCCGCGGGCGCGTCGTTCGCGACCCGAACCTGCACCGTGGCGGATGCACCCTGGACGACGCGCGCGGGCACCGTGCCCAGCACCGCGGTGTTCCACGCGGGCACGCGGAAGTCCGCGATGACCGGCAGGTGGTCGGCGGCGTTGAAGAGCTGGTTCGCCAGCGTGTTCGAACGGGCGATGTTCCCCGGGAAGTAGGAGTTGGTGCCCGCGTTGACGGCCAGGTTGTAGTGGTTGCCGTCGTTGCCCGGCACGCGGCAGGTGCCGGCGATGTACGAGATGCCCGTGCCGTCGGCCAGCTGCCCCGTGGGCAGGATGAAGTCGAAGCGGTCGTCCATGCCGCCGCCGACCAGGCCGTTGGCCACGATGTCGCGCGGGCTCTGCGTGTGCATCCAGGCGTTCGCGGCGCCCGTCCAGTCGCCGCTGGGCATGATGATCGGGTCGATGGCCGCGCCGTTTCCCGCGGCAAGGTAGGCCTGGTAGCCGCCCTCCGCGCTCGTGTAGAAGTTCATGTCGCCCGTGTAGAGCGCGCGGACGCCCGCTCCCAGCGCGTCGGCGTTCGCGCGGATCGCCTGCACGCCGCCCAGGCGCGTGGCCTCGTTGGCGCTGCCGGACGACGCCTTCAGGTGCGCGCCGTACACGTAGAAGCGCGCCGCGGTGGACGTGTACCCCACCAGCTGGAACTGCCATCGGTCGGTGAAGCGCCCGGCGCCCGTCGAGATGTCCTGGTGCGATGCGGTGATCTCGCTGAGCAGGTCCGTGCGGTAGAAGATCGCGCGCGATCCGCCGGAGCTGTCCTCCGCCGAACTTCCCGTGAAGGTGCCCAGCGCGTAGGTGATGCCGGGGGGCGCGGCCTGGTTGACCAGCGTCTGCAGCGCCGCGACGGTGGTGGTGCGCACCTCGCAGAACATCAGGATCGCGGCGGGCGTCGCGAAGCCCGGCTTGTCGTCCGTGTGGAACGACGCGATGACGTTCCGCAGGGACGGCTGGTCGCCCAGCAGCCCGACGATGTTGTAGGACACGACCCGCAGCTGCGCCGCGGCCGGGGCGGAGCAGGCGCAGGCC
>CANHFL010000081.1 GCA_947459855.1 Planctomycetaceae bacterium
CCTGGCCGAACGCACCCGCTCGCGCGCGGCCGGGCGCGAGCGCAAGCCGCGCTTCCGCGCCACGGGCGAGCAGATCCTGGTCGAGGTCGACCCTGCCGCGCCTGCGGACGCGCGCCTGATGCGCGAGAGCTTCGCGCGCCACCTGGCGGAGAGCCGCGCCTGCATCGACCAGTCGCTGGCCGACGCCGCGCGCGGGATCAACGGCTTCGGGCTGAAGCACGCCTTCACGCACATCACGATGGACGAGCGCGAGGCGAAGGAGCTGCTGGCGCTCTTCGCGCCGATCGACGCGCTGGTCTCGCGCATCGCCGAGAAGTACGACCGCAACCCGGGCGGCACGCCGCGCCGGTGCAACTACCACCTGGCGTTCCACGTGGCGCCGATCAGCGTCGAGCGCCTGCCGCCCGCCCGCGTGACGATGGCGAACCGCACCGTCGTGGCCAAGCAGGCGGCGCAGGTCGCGAACGCTCCATCGCGCCTCCTCAGCCCCCGCGAGCGCGAGGTCGCCCAACGCCTGGTGCGCGGCGAGACCGGACCCGAGATCGCCACGGCGCTCGGCGTCAGCCGGTCCACCGTCTCGACGCTCTGCGAGCGCATCTACCGGAAGCTCGGCATCACGCGCCGCGCGCAGCTGGCGGTGCGGCTGCACGCGCTGGGCGAGGGTTGATGGCACCGGCGACGGCCGCCTGCCGCACGTCCTCGCCTCACCGCTCGAACAGCCACCAGCGCTTCCTCGGCCGCGGCATCGCCTCGACGCCGAAGCGCTTCCTCGCGGCCTCGGCGATGAACTTCGCGGCCTCCACGGGATCGTCGGTGACCTTGACCATCTCGCGGTCGCGGCGGTCGATCGTGCCGTCCGGGATCATCCGCTTCTGGATGAAGTCGTCCAGCTCGTCCCAGTACGCCGTGCCCATCAGGACGATCGGGAAGCTGTCGATCTTGCCCGTCTGCACCAGCGTGAGCGTCTCGAAGAGCTCGTCCATCGTGCCGTAGCCGCCGGGCAGCACGACGAAGCCGTACGAGTACTTGAGCAGCATCACCTTGCGCACGAAGAAGTAGCGGAACTCGACGCAGCGGTCGCAGTAGGGGTTCGCGCCCTGCTCGTGCGGCAGCTGGATGTTGCAGCCGATGCTCGGCGCGCCGGCGTCGCGTGCGCCGCGGTTGGCTGCCTCCATGATGCCGGGGCCGCCGCCCGTCATGATGCTGAACCCGTGCCTGCCCAGCTCCTCGGCGGTGCTGCGCGCCATGATGTACCACGGGTTGTCTTCCTTGAACCGCGCGCTGCCGAAGACGGTCACGCACGGGCCGACGAAGTGCAGCTTGCGGAAGCCGCGGATGAACTCGGCCGCGATGCGGATGACGCGGAAGAGCTCCTCCAGGCGCGGACGCGGCCCCACCAGCATCAGGCGCTCGACGGGCTGGCCGTCCTCGACGGACGTGGACTTGAGCGGTGTGGGGGGAGACATGGTTCGTGCCCGTACTTACTTCTTCGGCTCCGGGTTCGTGGCGGGTGCCGCCGGCGCCGCCTGCTGCGATTCCCAGGCCTTCAGGATGGCCGCTTCCTTTTCCAGGCTCAGGCCCGGCTGCGGCCGCTTACCAGTGCCCCAGTCGTAGGCGCCGGGGTGCTTGGACTTCCACCACGCCAGCGTGTCGCGCGCGGTGTCGGCCAGCGGGCGGAACGTGCAGCCCGCGGCCACGGCCTTCGCGCGGCTGATGGTGCCCGCGCCCGCGAACTGCGGGTCCTCGGGCAGCCAGAGCGGCAGGCCCATCCACGGTGCCACGCCGTTCTGCATCAGGAACTCCTCGCCGACCGGCACGAACTCCACAGGGTCGCTGACGACGGCCTTGCAGCCGGCCAGCATCTCGTCGAAGGTCAGCGGACCGGCGGGACCGGTCACGTTGAACGTGCCGCCGTGGCCGTCCGCCATGCAGCGGACGCTGAACTCGGCGCAGTCGCGGACATCGACGAACGTTGTCAGCGCCTTGCGCGGCTCCTTGGGGCCGGGCACCAGCACGCGGCCGCCGTGCGCGATGCGCACCGGCCAGTACGTCCAGCGGTCGGTGGGGTCGCCGGGGCCCACGATCAGGCCGGGGCGCAGCACGCTGCAGCGGTCGCCGTAGACGGCGGCCGCCGCCTTCTCGCACGCGGCCTTCAGCGGACCGTACGTCTCGTTGCTGAGCTTCGCCTCCTCGGGCTTCTCGAGCGCGCCGACCTCGGCGGACTCGTCCGCGTTCGGCACGGCCATCGACGAATAGACCGAGATGGTGCTGATGAAGACGTAGTGGCGCGCCGCGGGCTTCAGCAGCTCGGCCGACGCACGAACGTCCTGCGGCCGGTAGCCGCTGGTGTCGATCACCCCGTCCCACGTGCGGCCGGACTTGATGGCCTTCTCGAGGTTCGCGAGGCCGTCGTCCTTCTTCGGGTCGCGGTCGCCCTTGATGCGCTCGAGCTCGGGGAAGAGGTCGGCCTTGGTCTTTCCGCGGTTGAAGAGCGTGATCTCCCACCCGCGCGCCTTGGCGCAGGCGACGATCTCGGGGCCGAGGTAGGCGGTTCCGCCCAGGATCAGCAGCTTCATGCGCGCTCCACGATCATGCTGACCGCGTTGCCGCCGCCCAGGCACAGGGTGCACAGGCCGCGCTTGCCGCCGGTGCGGGCCAGCTGGTGGACGAGGGTGACCAGGACGCGCGCGCCGCTCGCGCCGATCGGGTGGCCCAGCGCCACGCCGCCGCCGCACACGTTCAGGCGGTCCATCGGGATGCCGAGCGGCTTCGCGTCGGCCAGCACCTGCGCGGCGAACGCCTCGTTGATCTCCCACAGGTCGATGTCGGAGACCTTCAGGCCGGTCTTGGCCAGCAGCTGCTCGATGCCGACCTTCGGCGCGATGAAGAGGTCCTTGGGCGCGACGCCCGCGGTGCCGTAGGCGACGATCTTCGCCAGCGGCTTCAGGCCGAGCTGGGCAGCCTTGGTGTCGCTCATCACCATCACGGCCGCGGCGCCGTCGGAGATCTGGCTGGCGTTGCCCGCGGTCACGCTGCCGTCCTTCGTGAACGCGGCGCGCAGCTTGGCCAGCACGTCGGCGGTGGTGTCGGCGCGGTAGCCCTCGTCGGTGTCCAGGCCGGCCTTCGCCATGCACTGCTCGGGGCTCAGGGGCACGATCTCGTTCTTGAACCAGCCGTTCTTCGTGGCCTCGGCCGCACGGCGGTGGCTCTCGGCGGCGAAGGCGTCCTGCTCGGCGCGGGTGACGCCGAAGGTGGTCGCCGTGTGCTCGGCGGCGTTGCCCATCGGCCAGCACTCGAATGCGCAGGTCAGGCCGTCGTGCTGCATGTGGTCGAGCAGCTTGCCCTCGCCGTACTTGATGCCGGCGCGGACCTGGGCCAGGTGCGGCGCAAGGTCCATGTTCTCCATGCCGCCCGCGACCACGCAGTGCGCGTCGCCGGCGCGGATCATGGTGGCGGCCTGCATGACGGCCTCCAGGCCCGAGCCGCAGACCTTGTTGACGGTGACCGCGTTCAGCGTCTCGGGCAGGCCGGCCTTCAGGCCCGCCTGGCGCGCGGGGTTCTGGCCGACGCCCGCCTGCAGCACGTTGCCCATGTAGCAGGCCTCGACCGCGTCCTTCGAGCCGGGCGCGTCGTCGAACAGCGCCTTGATGGCGTAGCTGCCGAGGACCGGTGCGGGCACGCGCGCGAGCGCTCCCATGAACTTGCCGGTGGGGGTGCGGCGGGCGGCGACGATGACGGGGGTGGCCATGGGGGTCTCCGTGGTCTCTGGATGCGGGGTGATTCGCCCTGCGGCGAAGGCCCAAATGATATCGTTCGGCCCATGCCGGAATCCGCCCCCAAGCAGGCCGCCCGAGGCGTCGTGACCGACAACCTCGTCTCGCTCCAGAGCTTCATCCTGGAGGAGGAGGCCCGCTACCCGGGCGCCACGGGCGAGTTCAGCTGGATCATCAGCGCGATCAGCCTGGCGGCCAAGATCATCGCCTACAAGGTGCGCCACGTGCGCCTGCAGAACGTGCTGGGCGAGCAGGGCGAGGAGAACATCCAGGGCGAGTCGCAGCTGCGCATGGACGTGATCGCCAACGAGGTGATCATGCGCGTCCTGGGCGGGCGCAGCTCGATCGCGGTGCTGGGAAGCGAGGAGGACCAGGAGCCGACGATCCTGCGCCGCGGCCACGAGGGCGGCAAGTACTGCGTGCTCTTCGACCCGCTGGACGGCAGCAGCAACCTGGACACCGCCGTGGGCGTGGGCACGATCTTCACGATCCTGCGCAACGACCCGACGATCCACGACGCCGTCGGCACGGTGTGCCAGCCCGGCACGCAGCAGGTGGCCGCCGGCTACGTCCTGTACGGGTCGAGCACCGTGCTGGTGATCACCACCGGCCGCGGCGTGCACATGTTCGAGCTGGACGCCGCGATCGGCAGCTTCATGCTGGTGAAGCGCGACATCCGCATGCCCGCGCGCAACAAGGTCTACTCGGTCAACGAGGCGTACACGCCGGGCTTCCCCGCGGGCTACCGCCGCTACCTGGAGTGGGCGCACGAGAACGGCTACTCGAGCCGCTACATCGGGTCGATGGTCGCCGACATGCACCGCACGCTGGTGAACGGCGGCGTCTTCCTGTACCCGCCCACGAAGAAGCACCCCACGGGCAAGCTGCGCCTGCTGTACGAGGCGAACCCGATGAGCTTCCTCGTGGAGCAGGCGGGGGGCACCAGCACCACCGGCACGGTCCGGACGATGGACGTGAAGCCGCGCGAACTGCACGAGCGAACCCCCTTGGTGCTGGGCAGCAAGGACGAGGTGGCCGCGGTGCTCGCGCACTTCCGGTCGCCGGCGGACGCGATGGCGTGACGCCCGCGGCTGCCCGGCCCGTGTTCAGTTTGCGTGAAGGGCGTGTGAGCGAAGCGGTGCGAACTGCCTGCGCGCGTTGCGAAGCCGGCCCTGCGAGCCGATGCTCCGGGACCCATGCGCCGGCCCCTCCATGACGTCGTCCTGTCCGCCGCGGCCCTCGGTCTGCTGGCCCTTGCGGGCTGCGGCGGGCCGCGCAACGACGTCGTGCGGTCGTCGACCGCCGAGGCGTGGGCAGCCGATGCCTATGCGCCCGGCGCGGGCCCCCAGGCGGCGCGTGCGCGCGCCGCGCGCGTGCTCGACCGTGCGCCCGAACCGATCGATCCGCCGATCGTGATGCAGGTGGGCGCGGCCGCGACGGTCCTGTTCGACGGGCCTTCCCTCGCTGCGAAGCCGATCGCCCGGCTCGCGCGCGGCACCGCCGTCCGGATGGTGGAGCGCGCGCGCTTCGTGCGCGTGCCCGAGGGTGCGCTGATGCGCGAGTGCTCGCCGGGCGACGCCGTGCCGACGTGGGTGCGTGTCGAGGCCGGCGCATCCAAGGGCTGGCTTTCGGCACGGTCGCTCGTCAGTCCCTCGATCGCGGGGCTCGGGTCCGACGCACTGTCCGCGCACCGCCTGGCGGCGCAGGGCGTGCTGCCGCCGCCGCCGGGTGCCGGGCTGCCGCAACGCAAGGGCGCGGACGACGCCGCCGCCGACGGACTGCTGGCCATCGCCGCACAGCCCTGTGCGTTCGACGGCACCGCCGCCGCGACCTTCGCGCCGGCGCCACGGCTGTCGGCGCTCCCGCCTGCGGGCGGCACGCTCGAGAAGCTGGACCCGGCGATCGCCAAGGAAGTCGCCGACGCGCGGACCGAGGAAGCCGCGGCACCGCTCGCGGACCCGCCGGAGCCCGAGGCGAGCCTCTACGGCATGTGGCAGCGGATCGCCAACGCCCCCGACGAGAAGCAGGTGGACATCGCGGTGCAGGACGTGCTGGGAGACCTGATGGGCCCCGCGCCGTTCACGCCCACCGAGGAGCGCATGCTCGGCCGCGCCTGCCTGGCGGCGCGGCTGGGCGGTGCGACGCTGCTGGCCGCCGACGATCCCGCCGTCGCGTACGTGAATTGGGTGGGCAACCGTCTGGTGGCCGCGGGATCGCTGCCCTATCCGGTCCTTGGCACGCTGTTTGCGGTCGTGGACGACCGCGGTCGGTCGCAGTGCGCTTCGGTGCCGGGCGGCCTGGTGCTGGTCACGACGGGACTGCTGCGGTCGTTGCGCAGCGAACAC
>CANHFL010000082.1 GCA_947459855.1 Planctomycetaceae bacterium
GATCGTGCCGCTGGGGGCGGCAGGCGCGGTGGCCAGGGCCTTCGCCTCCTCGGCACCGAGGTGGCCTTCCGGCGGGACGTAGAAGCTGGTGCCCCACACGAGGTTCTCGTGGATCTTGTGCGTGTACTCGAAGTACTTGATGACCAGGAAGCCGACCGCGCCCAGGAGCGTCAGCACCAGGCAGACGATGAGGCCCCGCTTGTTGCTGGTCTGCGCGTAGCGGACCGCAAGCGCCATCGTGAGGCTGGACAGGATCAGCACGCAGGTGTTGATGCCGCCCATGATCGTGTCGAGGTAGTGGCTGGCGTAGCTGAACACCTCGGGGAAGCGCATGCGCAGGATCGCGTACGCCACGAACAGGCCGCCGAAGAACAGCACTTCCGTCGCCAGGAACAGCCACATCCCCAGCTTGGCGCTGTCGAACTGCTGCGCCATGCTGTCGAAGTGGTGCGCCAGGTGCGGCGAGTGGCCGTGCCCGTGCGCGTCGTCATGGTGCGCGTGCGAATCGTGATGGTCGGCGGAGATCTGGCTCACGGTGTTTCCCAGTCGTGCGGGAGGGAGTCGGTCGCGGGAACGCGCGTCAGTGGTGCGCGTGGGCGGTCTTGGGCGCGTTCGGGTTCATCTCGGGGTCGGCGGCGTCGTCGACCCAGTAGCCCTGGGTCTTCTCGTCCCACTTCACGACGCTGAAGTCGTAGGGGTCCGCGACGCGCGGGGTCTTGGCGAAGTTGTCGAACGGCGGCGGGCTGGCGCACTGCCACTCCAGCGTGCGTCCGCCCCAGGGGTTGGCCGGGGCCTTCTTGCCGCCGAACAGGCTGGAGACCAGGCAGACCGCGGTCATGCCGAAGCCCAGCGCCATGATGTAGCTGCCGATCGTCGAGATGACGTGGTAGACCTGGAACTCGGGCTGGTAGTCGTAGTACCGGCGGGGCATGCCGTGCGCACCCAGCATGAACTGGGTGAAGAACGTCACGTTGAAGCCGATGAAGACGACGAAGCACGCGGCGGTGCCGAGCTTCTCGTTGTACATGCGGCCGAACATCTTCGGCCACCAGTGGTGCAGGCCGCCGACCATCGCGATCAGGGCGCTGCCCATCATCACGTAGTGGAAGTGGGCGACGACGAAGTACGTGTCGTGCAGGTGCACGTCGGTGTTCAGCGTGGCCAGGTGCAGGCCGGTCAGGCCGCCGATGGTGAACAGGAAGAGGAACGCCAGCGCGTACCACATCGGGGTGGTCAGCGAGACCGACCCCTTGTAGAGCGTGGCGACCCAGTTGAAGACCTTCACCGCGCTGGGGATGGCGACGCTGAAGCTGATGGCGGAGAACAGCGTGTTCATCAGGGCCGACTGGCCCGAGGTGAACATGTGGTGGCCCCACACCAGGAAGCTGAACATCGCGATGGCGATGGAGCTGAAGGCGATGAAGCGGTAACCGAAGATGTGGCGGTGGCTGTTGATGGCGATGATGTCGCTGATGATGCCCATCGCCGGCAGGATCATGATGTAGACGGCCGGGTGGCTGTAGAACCAGAAGAAGTGCTGGTACAGCACCGGGTCGCCGCCCATCGACGGGTTGAAGATGCCGATGTTGACCGTGCGCTCGACGATCAGCAGGAGCAGCGTGATGCCCAGCACGGGCGTCGCAAGCACCTGGATGATCGCGGTGGCGTAGATGGCCCACAGGAAGAGCGGCATGCGGAACCACGTCATGCCCGGGGGGCGCAGCTTGTGGACGGTGACGACGAAGTTCAGGCCCGTGAAGATCGAGCTGAAGCCCAGGATGAACGCGCCGGTGAGGACCGGGATCACGCCGCCCGCGCTGGTGGTCGTCGAGTACGGCGTGTAGAAGGTCCAGCCCGTGTCGAAGCCGCCCATAGCCAGCGAGAGCACGCAGCAGAGCGCGCCGGTGACCCAGAGGTAGTAGCTGAACAGGTTCAGGCGGGGGAAGGCGACGTCCTTGGCGCCCATCATGACGGGCAGCACGAAGTTGCCCAGGGCGGCCGGGATGCTGGGGATGATCACCAGGAACACCATGATCGCGCCGTGCAGCGTGAACCACTGGTTGTAGGTGTCCGCGCTGCTGGTGATGGTCGGGCCCGGGGTCAGCAGCTCGGTGCGCACCAGCAGGGCGAAGATGCCGCCCAGCAGGAAGCTGCCCAGCACCGACCACATGTACATGAGGCCGATGCGCTTGTGGTCGAGCGTGAAGATCCAGGAAAGCACGCCGCGAGTGTGCGTCAGGTAGCTGTCGCTCTCGGGGCGGGCCTCGATCGTGTCGCGGATCTGGCCGGAGGTGGGGAGGTGGATGGTCGACATGGCTGTGTGGTCCTTGACTTGGTGGCGATTACTTCGCTGCCGCCTTGAGGTACTTGCCGGTCTTCGGGTCGAACTCGTCGAGGTGCTTCATGAAGCCGATCACCGCGTCGATGCCGCGGTCGTTCAGCTGGCCCTTGAAGGTGGGCATCGCGTTGGCGTATCCGGGGACGACGTACTCGCCCGGGACCAGGATCGACGTGCGGATGTAGTCCTCGAACGTCGGGTACTGCTTGCCCTCGCCGACGTTGGGATAGGCCTTGACGCGCTCGACGATGCCCTTCCACGAGGGGCCGATGCCGGCGCTGCCGTCCAGCGAGTGGCACTGCTGGCAGCGCGCGAAGAGCTTCGGGCCGGCCTTGAAGTACAGCTCGTCGTCGGCGATCTTGTCCAGCCACTGGCTCTGGTCGCTCAGCCACTGCGTGAAGTCCGCCTCGGCCAGCACGTAGACCTTGCGGTTCATGTTGGAGTGGCCGGTGCCGCAGTACTCGGTGCAGAACAGGTGGTGGCCGTCGACCTTGGGCCCCTTCTCGCTGGGCGCACCGGTCGGGTAGTCGCACTGGAACCACAGCGTGCTGTAGCGGCCGGGCACCACGTCCTTCTTGACGCGGAAGTCGGGGATGTAGAGGCTGTGCAGGACGTCCGTGGAACGCATCACCAGGCGCACGGGACGGTTGGCGGGGACGTAGAGGTCGTCGCTCTGGGCGCCGTTGGGGTACTTGAAGTTCCACGCCCACTTCTGGGCCTGCACCTGGATCTCGAAGGAGTTCTTGGGCGCGGTGGTGACGTCCAGGTAGCCCTTGAAGCCGAACCAGAAGATCGCGATCACGAGGATCGTGGGCAGGATCGACCACGTCAGCTCGAGCGGCGTGTTGTGGTGCGGGTAGTCGGTGCGGAACGCGGTGCCGGCGCGGTGGCGGTACTTGATGACGAAGTACACCATCAGCGCGACGACGAGCGCGAAGAAGAAGTAGCAGATCCAGTTGATGAAGTCCCACATGAAGTCGACGGCGGCCGCGTTCGTCGACGCGGCGACCGGCTGCCAGAAGTTGGCGGGCTCGGGGCCCGCGGCGGCCTGCGCGAACGCGGAAGCGGCCTGTGCGCCCGAGGCGATGTGGGTCAGGGTCTGGAGGGTCATGGACATGGTTCGTCGCTCTCTCTGCGGCGTGGGGGGATCAGTGTTGCGGTGCGTGCGGTGCGGCCGACGGAGCCAGGCGCTTCGCGCGCGCCTCGCGCCACCAGAACCAGCCCAGACCGCCGCCCAGCGCGGCCAGCGTCAGGGCGCCGCCGAGCTGCATGATGCGCATGGCCAGCAGCACGTAGCCGCCGGCGTTCGGGTCGTAGACGTGGCACCAGAGGATGATGCGGTCGATCGTGGTGCCGATCCGGCCCTCGGAGGCCTCGAGGAGGCCCATGCGGAGGTCGGTCGGCTCGTACTTCACGCCGTAGAGCACGCGGCTCAGGCGACCGGCCGGGGTCACCAGGAACACGCCGGCCGCGTGCGAGTACTCGCCGTTCGGCTGGCGGCGGTAGGTGAAGCCGACGGAATCGGCGACGCGGCGGATCTGCGATTCGTCGCCGGTCAGGAAGTGCCAACCCGCGGCGGGCGTCTTCCGCCCGTACTCGGCGATGTAGCCGGCCTTCTTCGCGGCGGCGAGCTCGGGCTTCTCCTCGGGGCAGATCGAGACCGACACGACGTCGTACTGCACGCCGGGCGTCCAGTCCACGCCCTGCATCGAGCGCAGCAGCGCGTTCATCACCAGGCTGCAGAGCTGAGGGCAACGCATGTAGCCGATCTGCAGCACCACGGGACGGTCCTTGGGCAGGACGTCGGCGATGGTCACGCGGCGGCCGGTGTCGTCGATGAACCAAGCATCGAGCGGCACCTGCGAATCCAGGCGGTCCTCGATGGTCACGCCCTCGAGTTCGGCGACGCCGTCGGTGGTGGGCGCCGGCGACTCGTAGCCGCCGCGGCCCGGGCCGAACTGCATCGCCACCGCCGCGGGCGCAGCGGAGAGCGCCGCGGCAAGCGCGGCGAACGTGGCGAGGATGGTCCGGCGGGCGGTCACGATGGGGCGATCACTGCTTCGGTGCGGGTGCGGGAGCGGGAGCGGCGGCCGGCGCATTCGCGGCGGGAGCGCCGGCGGCCGGCGCGGGGGCCGCGGCCTTCGGCTTCCTGGCGCCCTCGGCGGGGACGGCCAGAGCGGGATTCGCGGCGAGCATCTCCATCGCCTTCGTCACCGGGATCCGGTTGCGCTTCACCTGCTGCCCGCCGACCTCGACCGTGTAGGTGCCGGACGACGCCAGGAGCGCCTGCTGCGCCTGCTTCGCATCCGCAAGGGAAAGGTAGGCAGGGTCTACGACCTTCGTCTCGACCTCCTTCTCCTCGCCGCGGAAGTACACGACGCTGAGGAAGATAACCAGGCCGGCGAGGATGACGACGCCGACGATGGTCACGAGCCAGGTCTGCCCTGCCTCGGGGTCGTCCCACAGGACGCCGGTGGAGGTCTCGAACTCGTTGGTCTGTGCGGTGCTCATGGTTCGTTTGCTCCGGGCGTCACATGTTCTGGAAGGCCAGGCTCTCGCCGAGCGACGGGTCGCCCTTCGGGAGCACGCTGGTGCCGCTGATCGCGCGGCGCGACATGCCGACCACCAGGCACAGCATGCCCAGGGCCAGCGTCCACACCAGCGGGTCGGCGAAGCGCGTCGACTCGCCGGCGTAGTGGTCGGCGAACTCGGACCAGCTGCGGTACTCGCCGGCGTCGTGCGGGACGGTCGGCATGATCAGGTAGAAGAGGTCGACGAACCCGAAGAAGAGCATCCACGCGCAGCCGAAGGCCAGCGAACCGCGGATGCGCTTGGTCCAGCGCGAGATCAGGAAGAGGAACGGGATGATGAAGTGCCCGAACAGCAGCGCCCAGCTGAGCCAGAGCCAGCCGCCCACCTGGCGCGGCATGTACCACACCGTCTCCTCCGGGATGTTGCCGTACCAGATCAGCATGTACTGGCTGAAGGCGATGTACGCCCAGAAGACGATGCCGAAGGCGAAGAGCATCTTGCCCAGGTCGTGGTAGTGCTCGGTCGTGATGACGCCGCGCAGGAGGCCGGCGCGCTGCAGCGCCAGGCAGCTGAGCGTGATCACGCTGATGCCGCAGGTGGCGCAGGCCGCGAAGAAGTACACGCCGAACATCGTGCTGAACCACGCGGGCGAGAGGCTCATGCCCCAGTCGACCGCGGCAAGCGTCGAGGTGACGCCGAACAGGATCATGCCGGGGCCCGAGATCTTGCGGCAGAACGAGCTGAGGCGGGTGCCGCCCTCGGTGTCCTGGCGCACGCTGGCGCGCCAGAAGATGCCGGAGAGGACGCCCCACACCAGGAAGTAGGCGAAGGCGCGGCCGAAGAAGAACGGCAGTTCGAAGAACGCCGCCTTCTTCTCGAGGAGGTCGGCCTCGGCGGGTGCGACGCTGCGCACGTGGTCGAGGTTGGCCCAGGGATACAGGATGTCCAGGCGGTGGGTCCAGGCCAGCCACACGATGGGCAGGAAGAGGATCCACATCCAGCGCAGGTTCTGCGCGATCGCCTCGGCCGGGCGACGCACGGCCACGCTCCAGCCGGCGCGCGTCAGGTGCTGCACCGTGACGAAGAACAGCGCGCCCAGGCAGATGGCCAGCGCGAAGAGGAACGCCAGGAGGTAGCTCTTGGCGAAGAAGGCCGGGTCGTTCGCGCGCCAGCCGAGCCAGGCGCCGGCGGCCAGCAGGACGATGCCGGCGCCGATGAGGGTGCGTGCGCTGCCGGCCA
>CANHFL010000083.1 GCA_947459855.1 Planctomycetaceae bacterium
GGCAGCGTCCGGAAGGCAACCGAGTTCCGCCCGGCCGGGGCGCCTGTCCTGGCCGACGCCGCGCTGCCGGCCGCGTTCCACGCCGCATGCGCCGCGGCGGGCTCGCGCGTCCTGGCGGCGGCCTGGTCCGCGGCTGCATGCCTGGAACTGGCCGATCGCGGCGTCGGCGTGCCCACGGATCCGCTGCACCTTGCCCCGACCTACGCCCGCCCCCCGGAGGCCGTGACGCTCTGGGAGCAGCGCCACGGCGCCTGAACGCCGGCCCGTCACCCCGTGACGGGTGTTCCGGCTGGGAGGGTCCGGAAGCCTCGGCCGCCCCACGAACTGCCGAACCGGGGACGCTTCCCCATCAAACCGCGCGGCCGCTCGCCCGATGACCCGTGTGCCATGGGAGTTCGCCGTTCCAAGTCGTCCGCAGGCCCCGCCGCCCCCCGCACCGATTCGGCGCTCGCCGAACGCTGCCAGCGCCTGGAGGTCCTGCTCCGCCGCGCGCTTGCCGGCCGCCGCCGCGCCGCCATGGAACGCGACCGCGCGATCGCCCGCATCCGCGCCGTGGGCGACGACTTCGTGAGCGCCTTCGAGGCGATCGACGCCCGCACCGAGGCCGCGATCGCCGCCGCCGAGCTGCGCGGCCTGCTGGGCCACGACCTGGACGTCGACTCGCTGCTCACGCTCTCGACCGAGCACCTGGTCGCGCGCTACCGCCCCGCGAACGTCGCGATCTGGCTGTGCGACAGCCGCAACAACCATTCGCTGGTCGCCTACGGCGCCAACGGGACCCCGCGCGGCCGCGCCGAGGCCACCATGGGCATCGTCGGCCGCGAGGCCTGCCCCGGCCTGCCGGTCGAGGGCGCCGCGTGGTCCGTCGACCACGCCGAGGACCTCCTGCGCGAGGCCCCGCCCGGAGGCGGCGTGCTGGCCGGCCAGCGCGCGCTGCTTGCGGCGATCGCCCGCCGCGGGGAGCGCTTCGGCGCCGTCATGCTCTTCCAGCCCGGCGACCAGCCGTGGCCCGCGAACGCGCAGGAGCAGCTTGCGTCGATCGCCGCCGTGATGGGCGAGCAGGTCGAGCGCATCATGCGCATCGCGCACCACCGCCGCGGCGAATGGCCGCGCACCCCCGACGCGGATTGACGTCGCGTGCGGCGCGGCTCAGCCGGCCGATCCGCCGTCCTGCGCCTTCGCCTGCTCGGCGAACAGCTCGTCCAGGCTCAGCGTCGCGTGCCGCAGGTGGGGGATCACGATCGACCCGCCCACGACCAGGGCGACGTTCATCGCGTCCTCGATCTCGGCGCGGGTGAAGCCCGCGGCCACGCACTGCTCCAGGTGATAGTCGATGCAGTCGTTGCAGCGCAGCACCATGCTGGCGACAAGGCCCAGCAGCTCCTTCGTGCGCCCGGGCAGCGGGCCGTCCTCGTAGGCGGCGCTGTCCAGCCGGAAGAACCGCTTGATGCCCAGGTGCTCGGTGTCCAGGACGCGCGCCTGGCCGACGGCACGGTCCTCGCGGAACTGCTTGAACGGTCGGTGCGGCATGGGTGTCCCTCGTGCCCGCGGTTCAGCGCGGGGCCTTCAGCGTCGCCAGGATCGTGACACCGCCGGTGACGCGGTCGCCGACCGCGACGTGCACGTCGACGTCCTTGGGGCGGGGCAGGATCAGCTCGGTGGTCGAGCCGAACTTGATCATCCCGTAGCGCGCGCCGCGCTTCGCGTGCCCGCCGGCCTTCACGGGGCAGACGATGCGCCGCGCGATCGCCCCGGACACCTGCCGCACGCCCAGCGTCTCGCCGCTGGCGGTGCGGATCACCATCGTGGTCGACTCGTTGACGCGCGCGCTCTCCTCGGTGCGCGCGTCCAGGTACTTGCCCGGCACGTTCGTCGCCGACACCACCACGCCGTCGCACGGGAAGCGGTTGATGTGGACGTCCAGCACGCTCAGGAAGATGCGGACCACCTTCGCCGGCCCGCCGGTCGCGGGGTGCATGTCGACGTCGAACACCGCGGAGACCTTGCCGTCCGCGGGGCTGACCATGTCGTTCGGGTTGCTGCTTGCGGGATGGCGGCCCCACGGGTCGCGGAAGAACGCGACGGCTGCCGCCCACAGCACCGCGACCAGCGCGACGGCCCACCACACCTGCAGCCACGCCAGCAGCGCCGCCGCGGCGACGGCGACCACCGTGATGGCCGCCCACTCCCTGATGCCGTATCGCGTCAGCGTCATGAATGCGCGCGCGTCAGGCGGTTGCCTTGCCGATGCCGAAGCCCACGCCGCCGAACAGGAGCACCGCGCCGGCGCCGCCGCCGAGCACGATCATCCAGTTCTCCGCGACCATGCGGCCGACGTCGGAGTAGCCACCCATGACGGTCTCGGTCAGCATCCAGGCCACGCCGCCCAGCAGGATCAGGCACGCGAGCATCGCGCCCGCGGCGAATCCCGAGAACTTCGGATCGAAGGCCTCGGCCATTGTCGCGGCCCCGAAGGTGGCGCCCGTGGTGCCGACCGTCACCGGTGCGGCCTCCTCGGTCGCGGCGGCCTCGCCGCCGCCGAAGATGTCGCCGGCGTCGGCGGGGAGCGAGGCGGCATCCTCGCCACCCATGCTCTCCTCGATCATCTGTGCGCCGAAGAAGCTCTCGTCGCTGCTGATGTCCAGCAGGCCGCTGCCGCTGCCGACCGCCTCGAGCTGCGTGTTCCCGGCAGCCATCGAGTCGTCGGCCGACGCCTTGCGTGCGCCGCTGGCACCCGGGGCGTCCATCATCATGCTGTCGGCGTTGCTGTCGGCCAGGCCCATGCCGCCCATGCCCGAAGCGCTGGCGGCGGGCGAGGGGGCCGAGCGGGCGGCCGGTGCCGGGGCGGGCGCCGCGGGCTTCGCGGGCGCGCCGGCGCTGCTGTCGGCCAAGCCGATCGAGAGGTCGTCGTCGCCCAGGTCGATGCCGCCGGCCGATGCCGCAGGGGCATCGTCGAGCTTCAGGTCGTCGGCCATGCCAAGCATCGGGCCGTCGTCGAGCTTCAGGTCGTCATCGCCCAGCTTCAGGTCGTCGCCGCCGAGCGAGAGTTCGTCGTCGAGCTTCAGGTCGTCGCCGCCCATGCTGCTGCCGCCCAGGCGGATGTCGCTGGCGCTGCTGCTGGCGTCGAAGTCGTCCAGGTTGAGCTCGCCGCCCTCGTCCTGCGGCGCGATCTGGTCGATCGCGGAACGGCGGAACAGGACCTGGTCCTTGTCGCGCAGCTCCTGGAGCTGGCCGGACTTGGCCATGGCAAGCACTTCCTCAGGAGACTTGCGGAGCTTCTGGGCGGCTTCCTCGAGCGTGTAGAAGAGCTTTGCCATGGGGATCCTTGCGTGGTTCGTCGGCGGCTGCCGGGTGGCAACGGCCGCGGAGGGCATACGCTACCCGTGTTCCGGCCGCGTCCGCAAGCGCGGCACGTGCCCATGACCATCCGCACCTCAGCCAAGTCGGGTTCCCGCGTTGCGGGGTCTGGTCGCCCGGATCACCCGATGGGCGGTTCGGAGCTGCCCCAGGTCACGGACCCTGCCGGTGTCGCGCGGCGCCTGGAGGCGTGGTTTCCAAGCGCGGCGCGCGACCTTCCGTGGCGGCGCCAGCGCTCGGGATACGCCGCCCTTGTCAGCGAATTGATGCTCCAGCAGACCCAGGTGAGCAGGGTTATTGCCGCCTTCGAGGCCTTCATGGCGCGGTTCCCCACGCCCGCGGCCTTGGCGGCCGCCGACGAGGACGCCGTCCTGGCCGCGTGGCAGGGGCTGGGCTACTACCGTCGGGCCCGGCTGCTGCATGCCGCGGCCAAGGCGGTGGTGGAGCGCCACGGCGGGCAGGTCCCGGCCGCTGCCGCCCAGTTGGGCGAGCTTCCGGGCATCGGTCGCTACACCGCCGGTGCGATCGCCAGCATCGTCCACGATGCCCGCGAACCGATCGTCGACGGCAACGTGCTGCGCGTGCTCTCGCGCGTGGCGGGCGCCCCGACCGCGGCCGGCGAACGCGCCAGCGATGCATGGGCCTGGGAGCAGGCGGCGCGCTTCGTGGGCGCCGCGCGAAGTCCCGCGGTCGCGAACGAGGCACTGATGGAGCTGGGTGCCACGGTCTGCACGCCGGCAGCGCCCGCATGCGGCCGGTGCCCGCTGGCGTCGTCGTGCGCCGCGCGTGCGGCCGGGACGGCGGATGCGATCCCCTCGCCCCGGAAGGCCGCCGCCCGCCGCACCGTCCACTGGCACGCGCTGGTCGATCACCGCGACGGCGGCGTGCTGCTCGACCGCCGGCCCGATCGCGGCCTGTGGGCGCGCCTGTGGCAGCCGCCGACCGTCGAATCCGACGTGCCTGTCGACGCCGCCGTGCTGGCGCTGGCCTGGGGAGTGCCCGTCACGTGCACTGCGTCGTTCGTCCACGTGACCAGCCACCGCGACGTCGCGTTCACCGTGTGGCATCCGGCTCCCGGGGCGCGGCCGTCCGCCCCCGGCGCGGTGCGCGTGCCCTTGGATGAACTTGCAGGCCGCGGCCTGGCGAACGCGACGTGGCGCGTCTTCGAGTCCGCCGGCCTTCCGGTCAGGACGCCACCTTCGGCAGCGGCACCTCGCCGCGGCCGTCGTCCCGGTCCTGCCGGGCCCGCGGGTAGCTGATGCGCCCGTGGTAGATGGCGTTCATGCTCTTGATGATGCTGTCCTCGACGATGCGCAGCTCGCGGAAGGTGAGCGGGCTCTCGTCGAACTGTCCGTCGACCAGGCGCTTGTGCGCCAGGTCGCGGACCAGCTGCTCGATGCGCGCGGGCGTGGGCTCGCTGAGCGTGCGGCTGGCGCTCTCGACGCAGTCGGAGAGCATGAGCACCGCGGCCTCGCGCGTCTGCGGCTTGGGGCCCGGGTAGCGGAAGTCGGCCTCGTTCAGCTCGTCGTCGCCGGCGCGCCGCTGCGCGGCGGCGAAGAAGTACTCCATCAGCGTGGTGCCGTGGTGGCTCTCGATGAAGTGGCGCACCGAGCGCGGCAGCCGGTACTCGGCGGCAAGCTCCATGCCGTCCTTCACGTGGCCCACGATCACCAGGAGGCTCATCGCCGGCGAGAGGCGGTCGTGGCGGTTCTGGCCCGTCTGGTTCTCGACGAAGTACTCGGGCTTGTTCATCTTGCCTACGTCGTGGTACAGCGCACCGACGTAGGTCAGCAGCCCGTTGGCGCCGATGCTCTCGGCCGCGGCCTCGGCGATGTTCGCCACCTGCAGGCTGTGGTTCCACGTGCCGGGCGCCAGGCGCTGCAGCTCGCGCAGGAGCGGCTGCTTGGGGTCGCGCAGCTCGGCCAGCGTGAGTCCGGTGGTGACGCCGAACAGGCGCTCGATGGTGGGCAGCAGGCCGGTCACCAGGAAGCCGACGAAGAGCGCCGCGATCGCCGCCTGCAGCGCCTCGCGCAGCGCGTACGAGAGGGCCGCGCCCGACGATGCGCCGCCGAATACCCGCGCCAGGAGCACCGCGGCGCCCGCGGCGGCCGCCGCCAGGAACGCGGCGCTGACCAGCGTCGAACGCTGCCGCACGTCTCGCAGCGCGACGCACGCGACCGTGCACGCCGCGACGTCCGCCAGCAGCATGCCCGTGCCGCTCCCGACGGCCACCGACTGGAGCACGGCCTGCAGCACCGCGGCGAACAGCGCGACGCGCACGCCGAACGCGATCGAGAGCACGCTGGCGGCAAGGACGCTCGCGCCCAGCGCCGCGGGGCCGGCCAACGCCGGCAGGTACGCCGCGGCGGGCACCGCCACCGCGGTGGGCAGCGCCACCAGCGCCAGGACCATCGCCAGGCGCCGCCAGTCGCGCAGCAGCTCGCGGTCGCCGAACGCGCCGAATGCAAGGAGCAGCAGTGCCACCACCGCGGCCAGCGCGGCTCCCGCGCCGGCGGCGCCCAGTGCCGATGCCGTGCCCTCGGCGGCGTCCACGCGCGCCTGCTCCTCGAGCGCGCGGTCGACCTGCGCGGCCGTCAGCTCGTCGCCCGGCACGAACAGCGCCTCGCCGCGTGCGTGCACGTCGACCACGGGCTTCACGCCGGCCGCGGCGTCGTCCGCGGCGATGCGCGTGGCGTTCGCGTCGAACTCGATCGTCGGCTTCGGGTCGGTGATCAC
>CANHFL010000084.1 GCA_947459855.1 Planctomycetaceae bacterium
CTGCACCGCATGGGCATCCAGGCGTTCGAGCCGGTGCTCGTCGAGGGCAACGCGATCAAGATCCACCCGCTGGTGTGCACGGGCTACAACGCCGACTTCGACGGCGACCAGATGGCCGTCCACCTGCCGCTGAGCGTCGAGGCCCAGGCCGAGGCGCAGGTGCTGATGATGTCGATCCACAACATCTTCAGCCCGGCGAACGGCAACCCGATCGTCAGCCCGTCCCAGGACATCGTCATGGGCGTGTACTTCCTGACGGTGGGCTTCAAGGACATGCCGGCCGAGAAGGGCCGCATCCCCCGCTTCAAGGACATGGCCGAGGCGATGCTCGCCTACGACGCCAAGGCGATCGACCTGCACGACTGGATCGAGGTGCGCCTCGAGCGCTTCAGCGAGCAGGTCGAGAAGGAGAAGGACCAGCCGAAGAAGCTGACCGACAACCGCCGCACGGTCACGACGCTGGGCCGCATGCTCTTCAACGAGATCCTGCCCGATGGCATGCCCTACTACAACTGCTCGCTGAGCAAGAAGGGCGCCGCGCGCGTCATCGACGACACCTTCGTCCGCATGGGCAAGGCCGCGACGATCGACCTGCTGGACCAGATGAAGGCGACCGGCTTCCGGTACTCCACCATCTCCGGCCTCTCGTTCAGCATCACCGACCTGCGCATCAGCGCCGAGAAGGAGAAGCTGATCGAGGACACCGAGAAGAAGGTGCTGAAGGTCGAGCGCAGCTACGAGAACGGCGCGATCACCGACACCGAGCGCCGCAACCAGGTGCTGGAGCTGTGGGCCAAGTGCCGCAACGACATCTCCGACCGCCTGATCGAGACCCTCAAGAACGACCGCCGCGACCCCGCGACGGGCGCCGAGGTCGAGATCGGCACCAAGGAGAACCCGTCGAAGGCGGGCGACAAGTACCTGAACCCGGTGTTCCTGTTCAGCGACTCGGGCGCCCGTGGCAACCGCAGCCAGATGCAGCAGCTGGCCGGCATGCGCGGCCTGATGGCCAAGCCGAGCGGCGAGATCATCGAGACCCCGATCATCTCGAACTTCCGCGAGGGCCTGACGGTTCTCGAGTACTTCGCGTCGACCCACGGCGCGCGCAAGGGCCTGGCCGACACGGCGCTCAAGACCGCCGACTCGGGCTACCTGACGCGCAAGCTGTGCGACGTCGCGCAGTCGGTGACCGTGATCGAGGACGACTGCGGCACCAAGGCCGGCGTCCCGAAGCGCGCCATCTTCAAGGGCGAGGAGGTCGACGTCCCCCTGCGCGACCAGGTCCGCGGCCGCACGTCGCTGCAGACCATCCGCGACCCGATCCGCGACCGCGTGGTCGTCGAGAAGAACCAGATCATCACGGACGCCATCGCCCGCGAGATCGAGGCCCTCGGCATCACCACCGTCCAGGTGCGCAGCCCGCTCACCTGCGAGACGGCCCGCGGCGTCTGCGCGTGCTGCTACGGCATGGACCTCTCGACCGGCCAGGCCGTCGAGAAGGGCATGGCCGTCGGCATCATCGCGGCGCAGTCGATCGGCGAGCCCGGCACGCAGCTGACGATGCGCACCTTCCACACGGGCGGCATCGCGGTCAGCACGATCGCCGACACGGTGCACAAGGCGCAGAACGCCGGCATCGTCGAGGTGGTGGACTGCAACGAGGTCGCCACCGCCCTGCCGGACGGCACGACCGCGTTCGTCGCGCTCAAGAAGAACGGCATCATCCGCGTCAACGACGCGAAGGGCCGTGAGCTCGAGCACCACCCCGTCCCGTACGGCGGCACCATCGTGGTGCGCACCGGCGACCAGATCAAGAAGGGCCAGGAGCTCGTCCGCTGGGACGGCACCAAGAGCCCGATCCTGGCCGAGAAGGGCGGCACCATCCGCTTCGAGGACGTCATCGAGGGCGAGACCATCCGCGTCGAGAAGCGCGGCGGCACCGTCGAGCGGATCGTCACCGAGCACCTGGGCGAGAAGCACCCGCAGATCGTCATCGTCGACGCGTCGGGCGCCATCCTCGACTTCCACCACCTGCCCGCGAAGGCGCGCATCGAGGTGGGCGAGGGCGACAAGGTCACCGCCGGCCAGCTCATCGCCAGCCAGCCGAAGGAAGCCGGCCGCAGCGCCGACATCGTCGGCGGTCTGCCGCGCGTCACCGAGCTGTTCGAGGCGCGCAACCCGAAGGACCCGGCGGTCCTGGCCGAGATCTCGGGCCGCGTCGAGCTCCTGAGCGACAAGCGCAAGGGCAAGATGACCATCCGCGTGACGGGCGACTCAGGCGAGGAGTTCGACCACCACGTGGCGCAGGGCAAGCACCTGCGCGTGCACACCGGTGACCGCGTCACGGCCGGCGACGCCCTCACCGAGGGCCCGCAGGTCCCCGCGGACATCCTGCGCATCAAGGGCGAGGAAGCCCTGTACACGTACATGCTGGACGAGGTCCAGAACGTGTACCGCGCGCAGGGCGTGCCCATCTCGGACAAGCACATCGAGACGATCCTGCGCCAGATGCTCTCGAAGGTCCGCGTCACCAACCCCGGCGACGCCGACTTCCTGCCCAACCAGGTCGTCGAGAAGTTCGAGCTCAAGGCGAAGAACGCGGCCCTGGCCGGCTCGCTCGTGGTCGAGGACCCGGGCGACACCGACCTGCCGATCGGCGCCACGGTCGCGAAGGAAGAGGTCAAGGAGCAGAACGCCCTGGCCAAGGACAAGGGCGGCAAGGAGGCCAAGACGCGCAAGCCGAAGCAGGCCACCTACAAGACCCTGCTCCTGGGCATCACGAAGGCCTCGCTGCAGAGCGAGAGCTTCCTGTCGGGCGCCAGCTTCCAGGAGACGACGAAGGTCCTCACCGAGGCGGCGCTCGCCGGCATGACCGACGAGCTGCGCGGCCTCAAGGAGAACGTCATCCTGGGCCACCTGATCCCGGCCGGCACCGGCTTCGTGGACTACCGGAACATCCGCGTGCGCAAGCTCGTGGAGGTGCCGGAGGGCGACGAGACCAGCGACGCCGACTACCTCATGGAGGCCCGCGAGGAGGCCGAGTCGCTGGGCGCCGAGAGCCCCGAGTTCGCCAGCACGATCAGCCAGGACACCCTGGCCGGCCTGACGGCGATCGCGGGCGGTGGCGACGAGTTCGCGCCCGAGGCGGCCCCCGAGTTCGGCGAGGCCGCGGACGACGAGCCGGGCGACTGAGCCCCGGCGTCCCGCATGCAACGATTCCACCGCGGCCCCCGGCACCTGCCGGGGGCCGCGTGCGTTCCGTGACGTGCAGCGAACCGCGCCCGCCCTGCGTGCAGTCCAGCCCGCCGCCCATACCATCCGCGCCATGCCAGCCCCCGAAGCGCCCGGCAAGGGCGAGCCTTGGTACCGCGACGGCCTCCGCTTCCAGTGCACGATGTGCGGCAACTGCTGCACCGGCCCGGAGGGCGTGGTCATGTTCAGCCCCGAGGAAGGCACCGCCATGGCGGCCAAGCTCGGGATGGACGTCGAGCAGTTCCTGAAGGCCTACGCACGGCGCATCGGCAACGGCCGCTCGCTGCGCGAGAAGAAGACGGAGTTCGGCAACGACTGCATCTTCCTGGACCGCCAGTCGATCCCGGGCAAGGCCGTGTGCGGCCTGTACGAAGCGCGCCCCGCGCAGTGCCGTACCTGGCCCTTCTGGCAGGGCAACCTGCGCAGCCGAAAGGCCTGGGAAGACACCAAGAAGCACGTGCCGTGCCCCGGCATGGACACCGGGCCGGTGCACTCGCTGACGCAGATCCGCATCGCCCTGCAGGAGGACGAGGCGGGCGGCGGGAGCTGGGCGCGGTGAGCGAGGACCGGTTCCCTGCGCTGCCGCCGGACGCCGATGAGCTGGCGTCCGCATGGGCCGGGGCCGCATGGGACCCGCGGATCGACGCCGCGCTCCGCGCGATGCACGACGAGGTTGCCGCCGAGGTGGCCGCCCGCCGACCGACCTGCCTTCCCAGCGGACGCTGCTGCAGGTTCGAGGAGTACGGGCACCGCCTCTACGTCACCGGGATCGAGGCTGCCTGGTGCCTGCGCGGCGCCGGGCGCACGCCCACGCGGGCAGACGTCTCGGCGGCGGTCGCGCGCGGCGACTGCCCGTTCCTGGAGCAGGGCCTGTGCGGCGTACACGCCTGGCGCCCGATCGGCTGCAGGACCTTCTACTGCGACGGCGCCTCCGACGGCTGGCAGCAGGCGCTGACCGAACGCCTGGTCGCGCGCATCCGCGCCCTGCACGACGAACACGGAATCCCCTACCGCTACGGCGAGTGGCGCGCGATGCTGGCCTACTTCGCGGCCTGAACGGACGCCCGGCTTCGCCGCAGCGCCCGGCGTCCCTAGAATCCGGTTCCCATGCCCCGCCCCAGCGACGACACCGTCCGTTCCGTGGCCTTCGTCAGCCTCGGCTGCCCGAAGAACCTCGTGGACAGCGAGAAGATGCTCGGGGTCCTCCACCAGGGCGGCCTGAAGCTGGTCTCCGACCACGACGATGCCGACGTCGTCGTCGTGAACACCTGCGGCTTCCTGGAAGCCTCCAAGGACGAAAGCCTGGGCGTCATCCAGGAGGCGCTCGAGCGCAAGCGCGCGGGCAAGCTGAAGCGCGTCGTCGTGGCGGGCTGCCTGGTGCAGCGCCACCGCGCGAAGATGCTGGAGTGGGCCCCGGGGATCGACGCGATGATCGGCGTCTTCGACCGCGACCACATCCTGGACGCCGTCGCCGGCCGCGCCGCGCGCGAGGCGAACCCGGGCCCCGGCACCGCCGCGGAGGCCGGCCCCCGCTACTGGATCGCCGGCAACGCGCTGCAGGCGGCCGCCGAGCGCGGCATCGCCACCACCGGGCTGACCGTCAACGGCAAGGACGGCAAGGGCATCGGCTACTTCGAGGACGACTCGAACCGCTTCCGCCTGACGCCGCGCCACTGGTCGTACCTGCGCGTCAGCGAAGGCTGCAACCAGCGCTGCGCGTTCTGCACGATCCCCTCGATCCGCGGAAAGATGCGGTCGAAGCCGGTCGAGACGATCGTCGCCGAAGCGCGCGCGCTGCTCGCCGACGGCGCGTTCGAGCTGAACCTGATCGGCCAGGACACGACGAGCTTCGGCCACGACATCGGCTACGCCGACGGGCTGCCCGGGATGCTGCGTGCGGTCGATGCCGCCGTCCGCGAGCACGGTGCCGGCTGGGCGCGCCTGATGTATGCGTATCCCTCGAACTTCAGCGACGAGATGATCGACACGATGGCGAGCCTCGCGCACGTCGTGAAGTACATCGACATCCCGCTGCAGCACATGAGCGACAACATGCTGGCCGCGATGCGGCGCCATACGTCGAAGCGCCAGCAGGCCGAGCTGCTGGAGAAGCTGCGTGAGCGCGTGCCCGGCATCGCGATCCGCACGACGTTCATCACCGGCTTCCCCGGCGAGACCCAGGAGGACCACGAGGAGCTCCTGGAGTTCGTGCAGGAATTCGGCTTCGACGCGATGGGCGTGTTCAAGTACTCGCCCGAGGAAGGCACCCCGGCGGGAACGATGGACGCGGACCCCGCGCTGCACGTGCCGGTGGCGGGGACGGCCGCGCGCGCGGCCGAGCTGATGCTTGCCCAGCAGGAGATCGCGTTCGAGAACGCGGCGTACCAGGCGGAACAGCGGGTGCAGTTCGACGTCCTGGTCGAGGGCCCGGCCGCGGGCGGCACGAAGGGCCGCGCCACCACCGGAGTCGGTGCCGGCGGGACGCTGCACACGGGCCGTGCCTACTTCCAGGCGCCCCAGATCGACTCGCTGACCTACGTCCTGGCCAAGGAGCGCCTGTCGCCCGGCGAACTGGTGCGTTGCACCGTGGTCGGCAGCGACGGCTACGACCTGGTGGCCCAGCCCACCGCCGAGCTGGAGCGCAAGGTCGGCCTGAACGTGCTGAAATAAAGCGACCGGCGCCGATCGGCCGCCCGCGGGCCCCGTATAGCCTCCTGCCATGCGCCGACTCGCCGCACTCGCCGCCCTGCTCGCCGCCGCCTGCTCGCCCGCGCTGCTGGCGCAGAACTCCGGGCAGACCCCGCCGAGCCCCATCGAATTCGACCCCGCGAACCCCGA
>CANHFL010000085.1 GCA_947459855.1 Planctomycetaceae bacterium
ATGCGCTTCGGAAGGCGATCGTGCAGGGCAAGTGATCCTGCCACGGTCGCTCCGAGTCTCGGCCGAAGCCGGAACTAGCGTGGCAGGAAGAATCTCCCGGCACGCTGCGCCAGCGCCTCCGCGCTGCCCCCTGGAATCGCGTCGAGCGTGATCCTCGCCAGCGCGCGCCCATCGCGCCCGGACGCAACCAGCTGGAGCCGGCCCCCCTTCGCTCGAACCTCGACCGACGCGATGCGATCCGCAGCCACGTCACGCGTGCGCTCGCCGGCCGGATCGCCAGCCAGCGTCATCGGTTGTTCGATCACGCGCAGTCCGCATGCGCCGATCTCCCAACGGCATCGCGCAAGCTCGCGGCGGCGCAGGTGGCGGGCAACCCACCGCCAGAGCAGCACGATCACGACGATCGCGACCACGCCGATCGCGGCCCACCAGTCCATCCATCCGGGCAGCGGTGGAATGGGGCCGGTCGCCAGCAGCGTCAACGCCTGACGGAGGGCCCACGCCGCAGGGCCCCCGAACGCGACCAGGAGCGGGATGGAGAACGCGACCGCCAGCGCGGCCGCCGGTCCGGGCCACGGCCGCTGCGCATGCAGCCCGCCTTCGATCACGAGCGGCGGCTCGGCACCGGCATCCAGCGCCGCGGCCCGCGTCGCGGACGCCGCGTCCGTCGCATCGTTCACGCCCTCCGCGCCCTGGGGTCCGACCGCCCGCCGGATCGCGCCCGCAATGCGATCGCCTGCCTCGATGATCGCCGCGGCCCGGTCCGTGCCGGGTGCCCCTGGCTCCGCACCCGAGTCCACGTGGATCACCAGCGTGTAGAGGGTCGTCCGCTTTCCGTGGCGATCGCGGAACCAGAAGTTCGCGTGGATCGCCGCCACCGATCGGTCGTTCGCCCGCCAGCGCCGTCCGCGCCCGGCGGGCGTATGGGCCGTGATGGATCGAAGATCCTCGGCCGCGTGAACCGTTCCTGCGACGCCGGACCTGAGGGCCGTGCGCTGCGTCTCGTCGTTCCGCACCTTGCTGCGCGCCGGCATCACCACGCCTGGCGCCGTCGTGAACACCTCGATCGCACCGGGGACGCACAGCCACCGCATGTCGACCGAGGCCGGTGCGCGCGCGTCGGCCTCGCCTGCCGGCGTCCAGCGCCGCCACGCGGTCCAGATCACGAATCCGACCAGCACAAGGCCGAGCGCCTTGAGCGCATCCAACCCCGACAGCCCCCCGGCACGCTTGGAGATGAGCCCGAACGTCCCTTCCACGCCCATCTGGAGCACGAACCACATCGGCGCCAGCGCCACCAGCACCTGCAGCCACCTGCGCCGCGCGGTCAACGGCTGCGCGCCGGCCTCCGTGGAGCTCCCGACCAGCAGCACCGCGCCCTCGGGAACCTCGAACGCGCACTCGGGACAGCGCACCGCCGCGGTGAACCTACCGAACGGCTCGGCCGGCACCCCCGGCAGGGGGCCGTAGGCGTAATCGCACTGCGGGCAGCGGTGCATGGGGGGAGCGTAAGGCCAACCCGGTCGACCGTGTCGCCCGGGTTCACCCGCCCGTTCCCCGCGCGCACGCCGGAATCGGGCGCATGCACCCGGTTGACCGAGTCGACCCGGTCAACCGGGTTGCGTTCTACCCTCCCCCCATGCCCGCTGCCTCCCCGATCGTCGCGCGCGTCACCGCGCCGCTCCTCCTCGTCGGCTCCAACTGCTTCATGACGTACGCGTGGTACGGCCACCTGAAGGACGCGAAGAACGCGCCGCTCTGGGCCGCCGTGCTGGTCAGCTGGGGCGTCGCCTTCTTCGAGTACTGCCTGCAGGTGCCCGCGAACCGCGTCGGGTTCAACGAGGCCGGCTACACCCTGCAGCAGCTGAAGGTCATGCAGGAGGTCATCACGATGGCAGTCTTCGCGGCCTTCGCGGCGTGGTACATGAAGGAGAAGGTGACGCTCGACTTCCTGTGGGCCGGCCTCTGCCTGGCCGGCGCGGCGTTCTTCATGTTCCGCGGCGTGAAGCCCGCGTGAGCGCGGCCCGCGCCCCGCTCACGCCCGCTGCGCCGCGCGCACCGGCTTCGCCACCGCCATCGCTTCCTGGGCGCGGCGCATCTCCTCGGCCGCGGCGAAGTCCTCGCCGAAGCGCACCAGCCGCAGGCTGTTCGCGATGACGAAGATGTACGCCGCCGCCTGGTAGAAGGGCGTGATCCAGATGTCGATCTTGCCCGTGGCGGCCAGCGCCAGGCCCACCAGCGCCAGCAGCAGGCTGGCCGCGATGTTCACGGCCACGATGCCCTTCGCCTTGCGCGCCAGCTCCAGCAGGAACGGGATGCTGCGCAGGTCGTCGTTCATCAGCGCGACGCCGGCGCTGTTGGTCGCGATGTCGCTGCCGGACAGGCCCATCGCCACGCCGACGTCGGCGCTGGCCAGGATCGGGCCGTCGTTGATGCCGTCGCCCACCACCAGCGTGCGGTGGCCGCGGCGGATCAGGTACTTGAGCTCCTCGTGCTTCTCCTCGGGCAGGCACTCGGCCTCGATCGCGTCCACGCCCACGGCCTGGCCCACGCGCTTGGCCACGCTCAGGCGGTCGCCGGTGAAGATCACGACCTTGCGCACGCCCAGCTGGCGCAGCTCGGTCACCGTCTCGGCGGCGTTGCGGCGCAGCTTGTCCTCCAGGCCCACGGCGCCCAGGTAGCGGTCGCCCAGCATGACGTGCACGCCGCTCATGCCCTCGAGCTTCTCCTCGACGGCCTTCACCTGCTCCGCGGCGGCGGCGTTCAGCTCGCCGATCCACATGCCGCGGCCGGCGAACACGGTGCCCGCGGGGGTGCCGGCCTGCACGCCGCGGCCCGGCACCTCGCGGTACTCGCTCACGGCGGCGGGCACGATGCGCGCGCGCACCGCGGTCTCCATGATGCTGCGCGCCAGCGGGTGGTTCGAGCTCTGCTCGGCGTCGGCCGCGGCCTGCAGGAGCAGTGCGCCCTCCACGCCCTCGGCGGGCACCAGGCGGCTGACCGCGAACTTGCCCGTCGTCAGCGTGCCGGTCTTGTCCATCACCACGGTGTCGACGTGGCTGGCGGCCTCCAGCGTGCTGGTCTGCTTGACCATGATGCCCAGGCGCGCGGCGGCCGCGAACGCCGCCACCATCGCCGTCGGGTACGCGATCAGCAGCGCGCCCGGCGTGGTCACCACCAGCACCGTGATCGCGCGCACCGCGGCCGCGTCGCGCACGGCGGGGTCCTCGCTCTTGGACGTGAAGAACCACACCAGGCCGGCCACCATCAGGACGACCGGCACGTAGTAGTTCGCCAGCTTCTCGATCAGCTCCTGGCGCGCGGTCTTCGACTTCTCCGCCTCGCGGATCAGGTTCTCGACCTTGCCGATGGTGGTCTCGGCGGCCACCGCGGTCACCAGCACGTCCACCTGGCCCGTCAGGTTCGCGGTGCCCGCGTAGACCTGCGTGCCCGGCTGCGCCTCGACCGGCACGCTTTCGCCGGTCAGCGACGCCTGGTTGATCGTCGTTGCGCCGACCGTGACCGTGCCGTCGACGGGCAGGTTCTCGCCGGGGCGCACGCGCACGGTCATGCCCACGCGCACCTGCGCCAGCGGCACCTGGCGCTCGGCGCCGTCGGCGCCCACCAGGCGCGCCTCGTCGGGGGTCAGCTCGACCAGTTCGCGGATCGCGCGCTGCGCGCCCCACGCGGTGCGGCTCAGGACCAGTTCCGCCAGCCACAGGAAGAAGGCCAGGAAGCCCGCCTGCAGGAAGAAGTTGTTCGCCATCGCGCCCAGCACGGCCAGGCTGGCCAGCGCATTGCCGCCGGGGCGGCCCTCGCGCAGCTCGCGCACGGCACCCATGAAGAGGGGGGCAGCCACGATGATCGCGCCGACCGCCGCCGGGATCTGCGTCACGTTCTCGGCGAACCCGAACACGGCCGCCGCCAGCCACGAGACGAGCAGCAGCATGCCGCCCGAGAGCGCCACCACCAGGCGGCGTTCCAGGTCCTTGCCCCCGGCGTTGATGGCGTCGTTGGCGCCCTCCGGGAGGGCGGCGTTCGCGGTCGCGGTCGTCATGGCGCGGGATCGTACGCCGGGACTAGCCCACCCGTTCGGCCCCGGCCTCGCGTCCCATCAGGTCCCGGATGGCCTCGGTGGGCCGCTTCCCGTGGAAAACCACCGATTCCACCGCCCGGACGATCGGCATCTCCACGCCGTGCCGGTCGGCCAGCGCCAGGATCGCGTGGGCCGTCGCCAGCCCCTCGACCACCGAGTTCGTGCGCGCCAGGTACTCGGCCAGCGGCTCGCCGCGGCCGATCGCCTCGCCGCAGCTGCGGTTGCGGCCCTCGGGGCTGAAGCACGTGGTGGCCAGGTCGCCCACGCCCGCGACGCCGAAGAACGTCTCGGGCCGCGCGCCCAGCGCGGTGCCCAGGCGCACGATCTCGGACAGCCCGCGCGCCAGCAGCGCGCTCTTGGCGTTCGAGCCCAGGCCCATGCCGTCCACCATGCCTGCGGCCAGCGCGACCACGTTCTTCGCCGCGCCGGCGATCTCGACGCCCACGACGTCGGTGTTCGTGTAGATGCGCAGCCACGGCAGCGCGAACGTCCGCTGCACGCGCTCGGCCAGCGCCGCGTCGGCCGCGGCCGCCACCATCACCGCGGGCAGCCGGCGCGCCAGCTCGGCGGCGATCGTCGGCCCGCTCAGGACCGCCACCGGGCGCGCCGCGCCGCCGGGGCAGGGCGCGGCCTGCGCGATGATCTCGCTGGGCCGCAGGTGCGTGCCCTCCTCGATGCCCTTCGTGACGCTCACCACCGGCACGCCCGCGGCCAGCCGCGCGGCGATCGGCGCCCACGCCGCGCGCACGAACTGCGTTGGGATCGCGTTCACCACCAGCGTCGCGCCCTCGAAGAGCCGCGCCGCGTCGGGCGTGACCTCGACGCTGCCGGGAAGCTCGACCTCCGGCAGCCGCGGCGAGCGCCGCGTGGCCGCCAGCGCGCGCACGTCCGCCTCGAACGGCCCCCCCAGCCGCGCCGGCACGCCGCGCTCGGCCAGCATGGCCGCCATCACGACGCCCATCTGACCGTCGCCGACGATCGCCACCTGTTCCTGCGCGTGCGCCATCGGGTGCCTCATTCCTCGTCGAAGCGGCTCTCGACCAGCTTCACCAGCGCGGCCACCGCCTCGGCCGCGTCGGGGCCCTCGGCGCCGATCTCGATCTCGGTGCCCTGCGTCGCGGCCAGCAGCAGCATCTGCATGATGCTCTTGCCGTCCACCACCTCGTCGCCGTCGGTGCGCCGCACGCTCACCGCGCTGGCGTACGCGTTGGCCATGTCCACGAACGCCATCGCGGGCCGCGCGTGCAGCCCCAGCGAGTTCAGGATCGTCGTGCGTGCGGTGGGCACGTGCGGCGTGGCCTCAGCGCTGCTCGGTGGCGCTGTCGGCCTCCTCCAGCAGCGCCCACACCTCGGCCGCGTTCTTGGCCTGGCGCAGGAAGCGCCGGAACTTGTCCTGGGTGAGCACGCCGAAGATGCACTCCATGGCGTCGATGTGCTCCTCGGGCTTCTCCTCGGGCGAGAGCAGCAGGAACACCACGTGCACCAGCTGCTTGTCCAGCGCCTGGAACTCCAGCCCGCCGGTGCTGATGCCCACGGCGGCGAAGACCCGCTGGACGTCGGGCGTCTTCACGTGCGGCGCGGCCACGCCGTGGCCGAAGCCCGTGGAACCCTTCTTCTCGCGCTTGATGACGGCCTTGGCCAGCTCGTCCACCATGGCCGGCTTCACCGCGCCGGCCGCGGCCAGCGCGTCCACCAGCTCGCGGATCGCGTCGTCCCGCTTCGTGGACGTCAGCGGGCTGACGATGGCCTTCTGGACGACGATGTCGCGGAGCTTCATGGGTCGCAGCAGGTTACAGCAACGCCCGCCGCCCGTCCCGGGGCGGGGAGGGGCGGCGGGCGTGTCGTTGCGTGCGGGGCGTCCTGCGGCTCAGCGCATGCGCCGGCGGCCGGATGCCATGTGCTTCTTGGCCCCGCGGATCCGGTCCTTCCACTCGTGCAGCTGGCGCACGGAGCGGTCGGTGACCAGGTCGATGCAGGCGTAGAG
>CANHFL010000086.1 GCA_947459855.1 Planctomycetaceae bacterium
CTGGCGCGCGCTGGCGCGGGCGCGCTACGAGTCAGGCGACGTCGACGGCGGACGGATCGCCAGCATGCACGTCCTGGGCATCGATACCACGTGCGCGATCAGCCACCACAACCTGGGCCTCAGCGCGCTGCGCGCCGGCCGGCTGGACGATGCCGCGAACTGGGTCACGCGCGGCCTGAAGGCCAACCGCACCGACGAAGGCCTGCGGCGCCTCCGCACGCGCGTCTGGATGGCACGCGTGGCACGGGCGCTGCGGCTGGGCCGCAACTGAACGGGATGACGGGCCGTGGGGCGCGGCGCGATCAGCTGATCGCGGCGGCGTACGGCAGCAGCGCCATGAAGCGGGCGCGCTTGATGGCCTGGGCCAGACGACCCTGGTCGCGGGCCGAAACGCCGGCGCGCTTGCGCGAAACGATCTTGCCGTTGGAGGTCACCACGCGGCGGAGGTCCTCGACATTCTTGTAGTCGATGTTGATCTTCTGGCGCGGGGCGGGCTTGGAATCGGTCGCGGGGGCGTCGTTGCTGAAGCTCATGGGAGTCTCCGACTGTGGGTCTCGGTGCCGCCGGCGGATGCCGGCGCTCGCCTTGGGTGCTCGGATCAGGAGCTCCCGGACAGGTGCCGGGAGCGGCGAGTCGGGAAAGTGTAACCCAAATCCCGCGTTCCGCGCCGCCCCCACGCCATTGGATCCACGTCCGCAAGGGGTTACACTGCGGACGTGGAAGAGCATTCCCACGCGGAACGGATGCCGCAGCGGATCGAGCTCAGCGCCGAGGAATTGGCGCTTCTGCTCGGCGCCGATCGCTTTGCGCCCGCACCGACCGAGGACACCGATCCTCGGCCCGCCGGCACGACTGTTTTCGGACCCGAGAAGGCGATCGTCGCGGCGGCGATCGCGGCGGCCGCGCAGGAAATGCTCGAGGCGGGCCTGCTGCCGGAGCCCGAGGGAGCCGCGGACGACGCGCCGCTGCCCTTCACGCCCCGGCACGATTCGCCGAGCTCGGTCGCCGCGGCCGCGTCGGCGATCAGCCCCGAGCCGCCCGCCGACACGCTGACCCCGCCCACCGGCGCGCCGCGATCGATCGGCGACACCGACCTCGTGCAGGCCGTGCTCGCGGGTGCACCGAACTTCGAGCAGCTCGCGCTGCGTGCCGTGCGCGAACGCACCGGCGAGGACCTGGCGCGCATCGTCGCCGGCGCCACGGCCGACGCGATGATCGCCACCGGGACCGCATCGCCGATCGGCAACGGACGCGCGTTCGTCGCGCCTCTTGCGCCCGATGCACGCCACGCGTGGGCGCTGTGGCTGGCACGCTGGCTCGAACTGTCCGCGCTCGCGCGCGACCGGGCCCCACGCGGCCTGTGGGACGACGCCACCGGATTCCCCGCGTGGACGCGCCTGCGCACGCAGGCCGCGCACCGCATCGCCGCCGCGCGCATGCGCCGCGATCCCGTGTTCGTGGGCATCCTCCGCATCGTCGACGTGGAACTGTGGAACCGTCGCGCGCAGATCCTGGTCGACGACGCCTTCCTGGCGCGCGTCGCCGCCGCGCTGGACGCGGCCGTCGCGCCCGGCGACGAGCTGGCCCGGCTGGACGACGGCACCTTCGTCGTGGTCAGCGGCCGCGAGTCCGCCACCGAGGAACTGGCCCGCGCCGTGCGCGCCGAGGTCGCCCGCCTGCCCGGCGACGGCCCGCGATCGTTGGCCGTCGACGCCGCCTGTGCGGCCGCGCCGTGGGAAGCCACGGATCCCGACGCGCTCCTCGAGATCGCCGTGCGACGCGCGGCGGACGCCTCCAACGGCCGCTGAGCGCAACGTGATCGTCGTCCTCTCCGACCTGCACCTTGGGCTTCGCGGTTCGCCTTCCCCGGCGTCGCTCGCGCCGCTCCTGGAGGGCGCCACCGAACTCGTGCTGAACGGCGACGCCAGCGAGGCCGCCACGCCGCCGTTCGCGCGCGCGGCCGCCGATGCCCTGGCCGGCCTGCACGACGTCGCTGCGCGAGCGGGCACGAGCCTCACGATGATCGCCGGCAACCACGACCCCGACGCCGGGACGCTGCTCGAGCGACGCGCCGCCGGCGCCGTGGTGCTGACGCACGGCCACGCGTTCCACCCCGCCATCGCGCCGTGGTCTCCCCATGCCGCGGCGGTCGGCGCGGAGTTCGCGCGAGCCCACGCGGAACTGTCCGGCCACGCGGAGCCCCAGCGCACGCTGCTGGCCTCGCAGCACGCCGCGCGGCTCGAACGCCGCCACGACGCCGCCAAGCAGCCGATGGCCGAGCTGGCGTGGATGGCCATGCGCCCGTGGAAGTGCACCGAGGTCATCGGCTTCTGGCGGATCTTCCCCGAGCTGGCGGTGCGCTTCCTCGACTCGCTCGGCCCCGCGGCACCGGCGGCGCACGTGATCGCCTGCGGACACTCGCACCGCGCCGGCGCGTGGTCGATCCGCGGCCGCCTGATGCTGAACACCGGCAGCTTCACGTTCCCGGGCACGCCGCACGCGGTGCTGGTCGAGGGCGAGGAGGTCGTGCTCGTGCCGCTGGTCCGTCGCGGCGGCGAATGGCGCTACCTGGCATCCGCGCGCAGGAGCTGGACGATCGGCGCGATCGCACGCGCCACGGCCGCGGCATCCACGCCGGTCGCGTGACCCCGCGCAGCGCACAGTTCGAGCAGCGCAGACGTCGCCACGTTGCCCTTGGCGCCCGGCGCGAACGGGCAGCCGCCCAGGCCGCCCGCGCTGGAGTCGAAGCTGCGCACGCCCAGGTCGAGCGCCCGCGCCGCGCATGCCACCGCCGTGCCGCGGGTGTCGTGCAGGTGCAGCGTCGTCGCGACCGGCGCGACGCACCCCTGCAGACCGTCGTAGAGGCGCGCGATGTCGTCGGGATCCGCCGCGCCGATCGTGTCGCCCAGGTCGATCTCGTCCACGCCGGCCGCCAGCAGGCGGTCGACGACCGACCGCACCTGCGCCGGGGACACCGGGCCGTCGTACGGGCACCGCACGACGCAGCTGACGTAGCCGCGCACCGGCAGCCCCGCCGTACGCGCGCCGCGCACCACGGGCCCGAAGCGCGCCAGCACCTCTTCGATGCTGCCGCCCGTGTTGCGCTGGCTGAAGCCCTCGCTTGCCGAGGCGAACACCGCCACCTTGTCGGCACGCGCCGCCAGCGCGCCCTCGAGCCCGCGCTCGTTCGGCACCAGCGCGCTGTAGAGCGTGCCCGGGCGCCGGCGGATCGCCGCGAAGACCTGCGACGCGTCGGCCAGCTGCGGGACGCGCGCGGCGTTCACGAAGCTCGAGACCTCGATCTCGGGGAATCCCGCCGCCGAGAGCGCATCGACGAACGCGACCTTCGCCTCGGTGGGCACGGGCGTGCGCTCGTTCTGCAGCCCGTCGCGGGGGCCGACCTCGGTGATGCGCACGGCGTTGCCCGCAGCCGCGCTCACGCCGCCCCCCCACCGCCGCCACCCGCGCGCCGGCGGGCGCTGTCCTCGCGCCAGACCTTCACGCAGAACGGGATGAACACCGCGAAGAGCGCCACGGTCAGGATCGTGCCGCCCACGAACAGCATGACTTCGGGCGTGATGCGCATGCCGGCCTCGGGCTTCACGCCGCCGCGCGCGCTGGGAACGCCCTCGACGGGGTCGCCGTCAGCCGGTGACTGCGGGATCACGACGCCGCCTCCGCGGGAAGCGTGCGCAGCGAGGGCTGCACCGTCGCCTCGGCGCGCTCGCCGTCGGCGGGCACCGCGAGAACGGTGCCGGGCTCCGTGTACGCGGTGCGCACCATCGCGAATCCGACGCACGCCGCGCCCAGCATCGGGCTCAGCGTGCTGCTGGTGATCGTCCCCACCGGGTTGCCGGGCGTGCCGTCGGCCGCGCGCTCGAAGACCGGCGCGCCCGCCACGGGCAGCGCCTCGCCGCCGAAGCGCACGCCCACCAGGCGCTGCTTCGGCTTGCCCAGGCTCTCCATCCGGGCGACGACCTCCTGGCCCAGGTAACAACCCTTCCTGAAGCTCGTCCGCGTGCCGATCACGCCCGTCTCGTGCGGCAGGTTCTCCGGCCCGTAGTCGACGTGGAAGAGCGGCGTGCCGGCCTCGATGCGCGCGATGTTGAACGCGTGCCAGCCGGCCGGGCGCGCACGGCGCTTGCCGCCGTCCTGCACGTCGTGCTGGCTGACCAGCGAATCCCACACCGCGCCCGCCTGCGCGGGGGGCACGAAGAGCTCGATGCCCGGGCAGCCGCACTCGTCGCGACGCGCAAGGATGCACGGCGCGCCGCCGACCTCGGCGCGCACCACGGTGCCGTCGCGCACCAGCGGCTCCAGCGCGGCAGGGTCCGCGCCGGCGTGCGCCAGCACCTCGACCGCCGCGGGGCCGTGCACCGCCAGCCGTGCCCACTCCGCGCGCGCATCGCGCAGGCGGACGTCCTCGGCGAAAAGGAAGGCCGACAGCGTCTCCACCGTCCGCGCCGCGTCGTGCACGTCGCAGTCCACCAGCACGACGGGCGCCCCGCCCTCCGCCGCGGCCGGCACCTCGCACAGCAGCAGGTCGGCCTCGATGCGGCCCTTGCGGTTCAGCCACCATGCGGCGCGCGCCTCGCCGGGCTGCATGCCCTTGAGGTCCTGCGTCACCATGCGGTTCAGGAATTCGATGCGATCGGCGCCCTCGACCACGATCGTCCCGCGGTGACCGCGGTCCAGCACCGCCGCACCCCGGCGGAACGCGGCGTACTCCAGCTCGAGCAGCCCGTACGTCGCCACGATCTCGGGCAGCCCTGCACCGGCCGCCGCTCCCTCGCCCACGCCGTAGGGCAGCCACTCGGCCTCGACCGCGACGCCTCCGAGCCGCAGCGACTCGACGCGCGCGTAGCGTTCATGGTGGTCCTTCAGTGGTGCGGTGGCCATTCGGCAAAGCATAGGTCGGTTAGCATTTCCCGACCATGAAGCTCGACCTCGACCTGTTCCGTGCGCTCTGCGAGACCCCCGGCGTCCCCGGCCGCGAGGAGCGCGTCCGCGCCCTGATCGAGAAGACCGTCCTCGGCCCCAGGGCCGGGTTGTTCGACGAGCACCACGTCGACGCAATGGGCTCGCTCATCTGCACGCGCCGCGCCACCAAGGGCGGCAAGACCAAGGGCAAGGCCCCGAGGGTCCTGCTTGCCGCGCACATGGACGAGATCGGCTTCTATGTCCGCCACGTCGACGACCAGGGCTACCTTTGGCTCAACGCCGCGGGCGGGTTCGACACCCGCAACCTGTTCGCCAGCCGCGTGACCGTCGTCACGTCGTCGGGCGACATCTCCGGCGTCATGAACCCGGGCGGCAAGCCGATCCACATCTCCAGCGACGCCGAGCGCACCAAGGTGCCGGGAGTCGAGGAGTTCTTCGTCGACCTGGGCATGGAGCCCGCCGACGTGAAGAAGAAGGTCAGGATCGGCGACTACGTCGTGCTGGCGCAGCCCTTCATGGAGACCCCGATGAAGGTGGTCAGCAAGGCGCTCGACAACCGCATGGCGTGCTTCGTGGCGATCGAGGCCGTCCGGCGCCTTGCGAAGAAGGGCACGAAGCACGAGGCGGACATCGTCGTCAGCTTCTGCACGCAGGAGGAGGTCGGCCTGCGCGGAGCGACCACCAGCGCGAACCAGGTGGGCGCCGACATCGGCGTCGGCCTGGACGTGAACCTGGCCTGCGACACCCCGGGCGTGCCCGACTCGCAGCGCGTCACCAAGCAGGGCGACGGCGCGGCGATCATGATCCAGGACAGCAGCATGATCAGCGACTGGCGCCTGGTCGACGCGGTCTGCGACTGCGCCAAGAAGCACCGCATCCCCGTGCAGCGCGCGGTCCTGCCGCGCGGCGGCCAGGACGGCGCGGCGATCCAGCGCAGCGGCAAGGGCGCGCGCTGCGTCGCCATCGGCGCCGGCACGCGCTACATCCACACCACCACCGAGATGATCGACAAGCGCGACCTCGAGGCCGTCGTCGACCTCCTGGCCGCGTGGCTGCCGACGATCTCGTCCGAGGACATCGCCTGACTGAAAGTGGGTTCGGGATATCCCGAACCC
>CANHFL010000087.1 GCA_947459855.1 Planctomycetaceae bacterium
CCTCGGAACTCGACGCCACCGCCGACGTGCTGGTCGCCGACGGGCGAATCGCCGCCGTCAGCACGAAGCGCGGTGAACTGGGCTCCCCCGGCATCGAGTGCATCGACTGCGAAGGGCAGGTCGTCGCGCCGGGCCTCATCGATCCGCACGTCCACCTGCGCGAGCCGGGCGGCGAGGCGAAGGAGACGATCGCGACTGGCGTCGCCGCGGCCGTGGCCGGCGGCTTCACGTCGGTCTGCTGCATGCCGAACACCAACCCGTGCCTGGACTCGCCGCCGCTGGTCGAGTTCGTGCGGCTGCGCGCGCGGGAGGCCAATCTGGCGCGCGTCTTCGTGGCGGCCGCCGCCACGGTCGGCCGCAAGGGCGAGCAGCTGGCCCCAATGGCCGCGATGGGCCAGGCCGGTGCGGTGGCCTTCACCGACGACGGCGACGGCATCGCCAGCGCCCAGATGATGCTGCGCGTGCTGCAGATGTGCAAGGCGGTCGGCCGCCCCTTCATGCAGCACTGCCAGGAGCCCACGCTCACGCAGGGCGCCGCGATGAACGCCGGCCCGCTCCAGGCGAAGCTCGGCCTGGGAGGCTGGCCCGCGATCGCCGAGGAGCTGATGCTGGAGCGCGACGTCATGCTGAACCGCGGCGTCGGTGCGCGCTACCACGCGCAGCACCTCTCGGCCGCCGGCAGTGCCGAGATCATCCGCCGCGCGCGCGCCGCGGGCCAGCCCGTGAGCGGCGAGGCGTCCCCGCACCACCTGCTGCTGACCGACGAGGCGTGCGACGGCTACAACACCGAGGCGAAGATGAATCCCCCGCTGCGCACCGCCAAGGACGTGCAGGCGCTGCGCCAGGCGGTCGCCGACGGAACCATCGACGTCCTGGCCACCGACCACGCGCCGCACACCGCCGCCGAGAAGGCGCGCGACTTCGCGAACGCCCCGTTCGGCATCGTCGGGCTGGAGACCGCCCTGCCGCTCTATGCCGAAGCCCTGGTCGCGACCGGCGCGATCGGCTGGCCACGGCTCGTCGCGCTGCTCACCATCCAGCCCGCCCGGCTCCTGGGCCTGGACGGCACCGGTCTCGGCACGCTGCGCGTCGGCGCCGCCGCGGACATCACGGTGATCGACCCCGCCGCCACGTGGACCATCGACCCCGCCGAGTTCCGCTCACGCAGCCGCAACACGCCCTTCGCCGGGCGCCGCGTCACGGGCCGTGCGGTGCGGACGTTCGTGGGCGGCCGGCAGGTGTTCCAGCACGCGGGCGCGTGAGGCCACCGGGCAGGCACGCGGCGTCCCCGGCCGAAGGCGGCACCGGGCTCCGGCCCACGTCGCGCCGGCTCAGGCCGCGCTCTTCTCGGTCAGGTCCTTCGCGATGCCCAGCTGCACCAGGCGCTCGATCGGGCGGTGCGGCTTCTTGGCCTCCTCGGCCAGGTCCTTGGCGGCCTGGGCGTCGGGGTAGGTGTTGAACAGCATCGCCTTGACGTTGGCCCAGATGCCGCCGACGCCGCCGAACGTGTAATCCACGGCGCTCGGCTCGTACCCGCAGTGCACCATGCAGTTCTGGCACTTGGGGTTGCCGCTCTTCACGCCGTACTGCTCCCACTTGGTCTCCTCGATCAGCTCCTTGAAGCTGTCGTAGTAGCCCTCCTGCAGCAGGTAGCACGGCTTCTGCCAGCCGAACACGTTGTAGGCCGGGCTGCCCCAGGGCGTGCACTCGAAGTCGCGCTTGCCCATGAGGAACTCCAGGAAGAGCGGGCTCATGTTGAACTTCCAGCTCTTCTTGCGGTTCGAGAGGATCATCCCGAACAGGTGGTTCGTCTTGCGGCGGCCCAGGAAGTTCTGCTGGTCGGGCGCCTTGTCGTAGGCGTAGCCCGGCGAGACCATCATGCCCTCGACGCCGGTGGCCATCATCTCGTCGAAGAAGCCGCGGACCGAGGCCGGGTCGGCGCCGTCGAACAGCGTGGTGTTCGTCGTCACGCGGAAGCCCATCTTCACCGCCAGGCGGATGCCCTCCATCGCCTTCTGGAAGGTGCCCTCGCGGCAGACCGCGAAGTCATGATGCTCCTCCTGGCCATCCATGTGGACGCTGAAGCTCAGGTACTTGCTGGGCTTGAACGTGCCCTGCTCCAGGCGCTCCTTCAGGAGCAGCGCATTGGTGCAGAGGTAGATGTACTTCTTGCGCGCGACCAGGGCCTCGACCAGCTCCTTGATCTGCGGGTGCAGAAGCGGCTCGCCGCCGGGGATGCTGACCATCGGGGCGCCGCACTCGTCCACGGCCTTCAGGCAGTCCTCGACGGAGAGGTTCTGCTTCAGGATGTGCGCCGGGTACTGGATCTTGCCGCAGCCCGCGCAGGCCAGGTTGCAGCGGAAGAGCGGCTCCAGCATCAGGACCAGCGGGTAGTGCTTGCGCCCGCGGAGCTTCTGTCCGAGAACGTACGAAGCGACGGTCCACATCTGCGAAATCGGCACTGCCATGGGGGTCTTCCGTGGGAATCTGGCTGCTGGGGCTCGAACCCGGGCGATCCGGGCGCGGGGTGGGATCGTAGCACGGACGCCATGGCAGCCATTCCCTTGACCGGCTCGCTTCCGTTCGGCCCCCGACCCGCCACCCCACCGGGTTCGGGGCTCGTGGACGCGGTCAAGGGAGGCTTCCTCGAAGCGGCGCACGCCCGCCGGGAAGCCCCCAATTCGGCCAGTAGGATCGGGCCCGGGGCGGCGAAGGGAGCCGCCGTGTCCCGCATGCCGCTCGCCGACCGCTCCGACGAAGCCCTGATGACGGCCTACCTGGCCGGCGACCGCTCGGCGTTCGTCGAACTGGTGGAGCGGTACCGCACCGAGCTGCACACGTTCCTGGCGCGCTTCCTCGGCTCGGCCACCGCCGCGGACGACGTCTTCCAGGAGACGTTCCTCCAGGTGCACCTGAGCGGGCACACGTTCGACCAGGACCGTAACTTCAAGCCGTGGCTCTTCACGATCGCCGCCAACAAGGCGCGCGACTGGCACCGTCGGCAGAAGCGCCGCAAGGCGGCGAGCCTGGACGCCCCGGTCGGCTCCGACGCCGACGGCGCGCGGCTCGTGGACCTGATCGAGGCCGATTCCGTCGCGCCCGGTGCGCCCGTCGAGGCCGCCGAGCTCCGCCAGCAGGTGAAGGACGTCGTCGACGCCCTGCCCGCGCATTACCGCGAGATCCTGCTCCTGAACTACTTCCAGCGCATGAGCTACGGGCAGATCGCCGATTCACTCGGCATCCCGCTCGGCACGGTCAAGAGCCGCCTGCACGCCGCGGTCGCGGCGTTCGCGGAGCGGTGGCGAACCTCGCAGGCACGCAGCGCCGACGGCGCCCAGGCCCGCGCGACGCACACGAAGGGCACGACGAAGGAGAACGGTCGATGACGGATCCTGCAGACGAGGTCCCCGGCACGGAGCTGAGCGCCGCGGACGCGCGCATCCTGGACTTCCTGGCCGAGCACGGCTTCGATGCCTCGCGCATCGACCAGTTGCCCGCCGACGACCGTCCGCGCGCGCTGGCCATCATCCGCCAGATGGACGTGCTGGACCGCTACCCGGTGGATCCCCCGCACGAGAGCATCGTCGACGCGACGCTGGCGCGAATCGACCGCCACGACGAGCAGCGCGCGGCCGCGATGCGGATCGGAGCGACCCGCTGGCGTCCGCGCATCCGGCTGGCGGACGTCGTCGGCATCGCCGCACTCCTGCTGGTGGCCACCGGCGTGGCGCTCCCCATGCTCACGCAGCTGCGCGCGCAGAGCCTGAGCGCCGTGTGCGCAAGCAACCTGCGCTCCCTGGGCGGCGCGCTGGCCCACTATGCCAACGAGAACGGCGGCGCGATGCCCGCGATGGCCGGCATCGGCGGCGGCCTGTTCGGCGACTCGACCCCCGTGCCCCCCACCGCCACCGCACCCGCGACGACCCCGCAGCAGGCGATGCGCCAGGCCGCCGAGCGCGCGGCCATGATCCGCGCGCTGAACGCGGTACGTGGCGGCGTCACCGTGACCGTCATCCCCAACTGGGGCACGTTCCAGCACAGCGCGAACCTCGCGCTGCTGGTCTCGAAGGGCTACGCCGACGTCCATGCACTGCGCTGCCCCGGCTGCGCCGCAGGCGCGGCGTGCTTCGCGTACCGCGTGCCCGCCCAGGGCGCGCGCTTCCAGCTGGACACGCCGCACCGCATGGTCGTGGTGTCCGACGCGAACCCGGTCATCGAGCTGCGCCGCAACGGGCAGAAGATCGACCGCAGCGTGCTGAGCTCGCGCAACCACGGCGAGAGCGGGCAGAACCTCCTCTTCTGCGACGCGGCCGTCGAATGGCGCACGTCGCCGATCCTGACCGACTCGCCCTCCAAGGTGATCGACAACATCTGGCTGCCCCGCGGCGACGACGGCACCGAGCGCGCCGACCTGCGGGTCCGCCCGAAGGACCCGAACGACACGTTCGTTGCCCAGTGACCGGCGGATACGGTCAATAACCGCCCTGACCGGCCAGGCCGGCGGGGCGGTTTGCCTTGCGGGAAGGCCCGGGTTCGGCTATCCTTCGCGATTCTCCGCCCGGCCGACCCGGGCTCAGCCACCACGGAACACGCCATGCCGAAGCAAAAGTCCCACCGCGGCCTGCTCAAGCGCATCAAGCTCACCAAGACGGGCAAGGTCCGCTTCAAGGCGCCGAACAGCCGCCACATCAAGAGCAACAAGACCGGCGAACAGGTCCAGTCCTACCGCAAGTCGCGCTACGCGCGCAGCGGCGACCTGCGCTACCTGAAGAAGCTGCTCAACCGTGGCCTGCGCTCCGAGGAGCGTTCGGTTGCCGACGAGAAGGCCCGCGAGGCCGCCAAGGCCGCGAAGTAAATCGATTCACCCACCGGTCCTGCCGGCGTTCGGCAGGATCCACGCATCGTCCGTCGGGACCAAAGCGCCGCCTGAACGGCCTCCGCCGGACACGACACTGAGGAGTCCCCCACCATGCCACGCGCACGCAAGGGTGCAGCCCGCACGCAGGCCCGCCGCAAGCTTCTCCGCGAAGCCCGCGGTTACTTCGGCACCAAGAGCCGCCTGAAGCAGCAGGCCAAGGTCGCGCTGATGCGCGCCGGCCGCAATGCCTGGCGCCACCGCCGCCTCCGCCGCCGCAACTACCGCCAGCTCTGGATCACCCGCATCACCGCGGCGTGCCGGATGCGCGGCTTCAAGTACAGCCTCCTGATCAACGGCCTGCAGCGCGCCAACTGCCTGCTGAACCGCAAGATGCTCAGCGAGATCGCGATCCACGACCCGGCGACGTTCGACGTCCTGGTCGAGACCGCGCGCAAGCACTCGTCGGTCCAGCACGCGAAGGCCGCGTAAGACCGGCAACGGTACGACGGAAACACCCGCGCCCCGCGAGCGATCGCGGGGCGCGGCGCTTTTGCGGCGTGGCGAAATGGTGTCCGGGGTAGCCCGGGACGGGGTTCCGGGTGGAGGAGAGGCAGTGCGTGGTCGCCGCGCCCTTCCGCTGCGCTCGCACCTGGACGTTCCCACGAATTCGTCGTGCCGCCATTGCGGCAGGACGACATGTCGGCAGGCCCCCTTCGGTCCGCGCGCATGGCGACCAGGTGCCTTGGCGCCCCGCATGAAATCGTTCGGGGGCTACCCCGGACAGCGTTTCCAAATTCGGCAAACGAAGCGGGGCGTACTTTCCCGCTCACGCGCTGATGCGTGCCGCCGCGATGCGGCTGAGCGCCGTCGCACGCTGCGCGGCCAGCGAGGGCGCGCCCGGGAGCGCCGCAAGCGCGCCGCGCATGGCGGCGGCCTGGGCGTTCTCCTGGCGGATCGACTCGTAGATCTCCTTGCGATGGACGGCCACGCGCGGCGGCGCGTTCACGCCCAGGCGGACCTTGTCGCCGCGGATGTCGACGACGACGATCTCGACATCATCGCCGATCACGATCGCTTCTTCGCAGTGTCGGGAGAGAACCAGCATGCGCGGTGCCTTCCTTGGCTTCGGGCGGCGCGGGGCCGCCGGGTTTCGGCGCCTGATCCGTCAGGCGCAGCGGTCG
>CANHFL010000088.1 GCA_947459855.1 Planctomycetaceae bacterium
GTCGCGAAGCGCCCGCCCGCGATCGCGGACTGTGCAAGCCGCAGGGCCGCCTCGAGACCCGCCTCGGTGTCGACGCGCGTGAGCACGAGCGACGGCAGCTCGTCGCGCGCGAGCGCCTCGGCGGCGGGCGGTCCGGCCTCGGCGCGGAACGCGGCACGCAGCGCGGCGTCGTCGCGCAGCATCCCGTGGATGCGCGCTGCCACGGGGACGAACAGGTCCGGCGACGCGGCCGAGCGCACCAGCCGCTGCGCGCCCCCGTCGAGCGCCTGCAGCAGCAGGCGCACGGCCTCGCGCGGGTTCGCGCGCGCCTGGTCGCCGGCCTGGTCGACCAGCAGCTGCAGCGAAGGGGCGTCGTCCACGGCGGGGATTCCCAGCTCCTGTGCAGCGGCCAACGGCGCAGCAAGCAGGCACGTGGCAGCCGCGACCAGCGCGGCAGGGAACGGAAGGATGAGCGGTCGGCGGCGCAGCATGGGGGAGCGCCACGGGGTCCGGGGCGCGGTGCTACATTCTGTCACCGATGGCCGCTTCCCGTCCAATGCCCCGCCCGCTTTCCGCCGGGATTGCGCTCGTTGCGGCGCTCCTGGCCGGGTGCGCGCTCGATCCCGCGGTGAACCACACCGGGGCCCAGAGGATCGAGACCAGCGCCGCGGCCACCGCGGTCGAGGTCCAGCTGGTGCTTGACAACCCGAACGACGCGCCCCTCGAACTGATCACGTGGGAGTACTCCCTGCAGATCGACGGCCGGACTGCCTACTCGGGCACGTGGATGGCGTCGCTGACGCTCCCGCCGAAGGTCCCCATGGCGACCGAGCTGCCGGCCGTCGTGCCGACGTCGTTCGGCGACCTCTCGAACGTCCCCTGGCGCATCGAAGGATCGTTCGCGTACCGGGCCACACGGCAGATCGACCGGCTGCTGTACCAGCTGGGCATCACGAGGCTCCACGGCACGTTCTCGGCGTCGGGGACGGGGTTTGCGGAGCCGCCGCCGAAGCCAGCGGCGAAGCCGGGCGGAGGCGCCGCGGCCGAGCCGCCGCCCCCCGGGCCGCCCGCGAAGTGACCGTGCGAATCGGCGCTCAGCGCTGCGGCAGCGCGGCCGCACGCGCCGCCGCGCGCGCCGCATGCCAGCGGATGAGCCGCTCGTGGACGCCCAGCGCCCGCGGGTCGTCCGCGGCCAGGCCCTCGCACGAGAGCCGCCGGTACATGCCGTCGGGGAGCATCTGCCACGACGACCGGCGGTCGTCCAGCGCGATGCGCAGGATCTCCCACAGCTCGGCGCGCGCATGCGGATCCAGCACCGGCGCCGCCGCCTCGACGCGGGTCTGCAGGTTGCGGTACATCCAGTCCGCGCTGCCGATGAGGAAGTCGCCCTTCAGCGGGTCGTCCTGGCCGTTCCCGAACCAGAAGATGCGGCTGTGCTCGAGGAAGCGCCCGACCACCGACCGGATGCGGATGTTCTCGCTGAGCCCGGGCACGCCGGGCCGCAGGCAGCAGAAGCCGCGCACGACCAGGTCGACCGAGACGCCCGACTGGCTGGCCCGGTACAGCGCGTCCATCACGCCGCGGTCCTCCAGCTGGTTCATCTTGGCGATGATCCGGCCCTGCCCGCCGGCGCGGGCGATCTGCGTCTCGCGCTCGATCAGGTCCAGGAAGCGCCGCTTCATGGTCACCGGCGCGACCAGCAGCTGCGCGTACTCCTTCTGCCGCGATCGCCCCGTCATGTAGTTGAACAGGTTGACCAGGTCCTCGGTGATCTCGGGGTTCGCCGTCAGGATCCCGACGTCCTCGTAGGCGCGCGCGGTGCGGCTGTTGTAGTTGCCGGTACCGATGTGCGCGTAGGAGCGGAGCATGCCCTCCTCCTCGCGGACCACCAGCGCGGTCTTGGTGTGCGTCTTGTAGCCGACGACGCCGTACGCGACGTGCACGCCGGCGTCCTCGAGCTTGCGCGCCCAGAGGATGTTGCGCGCCTCGTCGAAGCGCGCGCGCAGCTCGACGAGCACCGCGACCTGCTTGCCGCTCTCGGCGGCGCGGATCAGGCTGGATACGAAGGAACTGTCGCCCGACGTCCGGTACAGGCTCTGCTTGATGCACAGCACCTTCGGGTCGGCGGCCGCGTCCTCGATGAACTTCTCGACGGATCGGTCGAACGACTCGTACGGGTGGTGCAGCAGGATGTCGCCCTGGCGGATGGCGGCGAAGATGTCGTCGTCGTCGCGGTCGATGCGCTCGGGCGAGAGCGGAACCAGCCGGGGCCAGTGGAGTTCCGGACGGTCAAGGTCGGCGACCTCGTTCAGCACGCCGTAGTCGACCAGGCCCTCGGTGTCGTACACGTCCTCGGGGTCGACCTGCAGCTCGTCCATCAGGAAGCGAAGGATGCGCGGGTTGGCGCCGGACGCGACCTCCAGGCGCACCACCCGCGCGAAGCGGCGCTCCTTCAGGAGGTGCTGGGTGGCCTCCAGCAGGTCCTCGGTGTCCTCGGTGTCGCGCTCGACCTCGGCGTTGCGGGTCACGCGGAACGGCAGGACCTTCAGGATCTCCATCCCCGGGAAGAGGTCGTCCAGGTTGTGCTCGACGATCTCCTGCACGCGGACGAAGTCGTTGCTGCCCTCGAAGCGGAAGAGACGCGAGGGGATCTCGGGGACCTTCACGCGCGCGAAGAGCTGCTCGCTCTCGCCAGGGCGGCGCAGCATGACGCCGAGCGACACGCTCATGTTGGAGATGAACGGGAAACGGTGGCCCGGGTCGACGGCGAGCGGCGTGAGGATCGGGAAGAGCTGGCGGCGGAACCACGCCTCGGCCTCGCCGCGCTGCAGGTCGGAGAGCTCCTGCCAGCGGAGCAGGCGGATGCCGCGCTCGGCCAGGCCCGGGATCGCGCTGCCGGTCAGGATCTCGGCCTGGCGGTGCCCAAGCGAGGCGACGCGCGCGCGGATCGCGTCCAGCTGCTGCTGCGGGCTGAGCGCCTCGGGAACCGGGCCGGAGAGGCCGGCCTCGATCTGCCGCTTCAGCGTGCCGACGCGCTTCATGAAGAACTCGTCCAGGTTGGCCGAGTAGATCGAGAGGAAGCGCACGCGCTCGAGCAGCGGCACGTCCGCGTCGGCGGCGACGTCCAGCACGCGCGCGTTGAACTCCAGCCACTCCAGGTCGCGGTTGAGGAAGCGCGAGGGATCGTTCGCCGCCACCAGGGCCGGGGCGGGCGCGTCCGGGCGCGCGGCGCCGGCGACGGGGATGCTTCCGGGCGCGTTCACGGCTCGGCGCCCCCCGGGGCGAAGGGGTCGATGTACGTGGCCACGCAGCCGGGCGCCTCGGAGACGCTGACCGAGCGCACGCGCACGCCGCGCGGCAGGGCAGGCGCCAGGTGGATCGCGATGTACTGCGCCACGAGTTCCGCGGATGGGTTCACTCGGTCGAAGGGGGGGCACTCGTTCAGGTTGCGGTTGTCGAAGCGCGACAGGATCGCCTTGAGCGCGCGCTCCACCGCATGGAAGTCGACCAGCAGGCCGTCGGCGTCCAGGCTGGAGCCGGCCAGCGTCGCCTGCACGTGCCAGTTGTGGCCGTGGAGGGTCTCGCGCACCCCGCGGAGGACCAGGGCGTGCGCCGCGCAGAAGGTGTGCTCGATGCGTACCAGATACATGGAAAAGCAAGTATAGCCACGCGCATTCTCGCCCCCGCCTACCCTGCGCGCTGCCATGTCCACCGACGAAGCCCCGCTCATGCTCAGCGTCTCAGGTGCCCGCGGCATCGTGGGCCGCACGATGACCCCCGACGTCGCCGCCGCGTACGGCGGCGCGTTCGGGTCCTTCCTGAAGGCGACCACCGGCAAGGCGCGCCCGCGCGTCGTCGTCGGGCGCGACGGCCGCATCAGCGGCCCGCCGCTCGCCGCGGCGGCGATCGGCGGGCTCACCGCGACCGGCTGCGACGTGATCGACATCGGCGTCGCGATGACGCCGACCGTGGGCGTGATGATCGGCCACCACCGCGCCGACGGCGGCCTGACGGTCACCGCGAGCCACAACCCGATCCAGTGGAACGGCATCAAGTGCCTGGACGGCGACGGCCTGGCGCCGCCTCCCGCCATCGCCAAGGAGATCGTCGACCGCTTCAAGGCGCGGCGCATCGACTGGTGCGGGCCGCTCGAGACGGGCCGGGTGTCCGAGGACATGTCCGCCGCGCGGGTGCACGTCGATCGCGTGCTGGCGAACGTGGACGTGGCCGCGATCCGCGCGTGCCGCTTCACGGTCGTCCTGGACAGCGTCAACGGCAGCGGATGCCTGGGCGGGCGAATGCTGCTCGAGGAGCTCGGCTGCAGCGTGCAGCACATCTTCGGCGAGATGACCGGCGTCTTCGGCCACGTGCCGGAACCGCTCGCGGAGAACCTGGTCGAACTGGCCGGCGCGGTGCGCGGCGCGCCCGGCGCGGCGTGCGGGTTCGCGCAGGACCCCGACGCCGACCGGCTGGCGGTCGTCGACGAGCGCGGGACGTTCATCGGCGAGGAATTCACGCTGGTCCTGGCCGCGCTGCGCATGCTGCAGCGCACGGGCGGCGGCACGCTGGCCGCGAACCTGTCGACCAGCCGGATGGTCGACGACGTGGCCGCCCGCTTCCCCGGATCGCACGTGGTGCGTACCGCGGTTGGCGAGGCGAACGTCGTGGCCGGCCTGCGGCCCGCGAAGGGCGTGCTCGGGGGCGAGGGCAACGGCGGCGTGATCTTCCCGCCCGTGTGCTGGGTGCGCGATTCGCTGACCGCGATGGCGCTGGTGCTCGAGCTGCTGGCGCACGAGGGCAAGCCGCTCTCGGCGATCGTCGCCGGCCTGCCGCGCTACGCGATGGTCAAGCGCAAGATGGAGCTGGCGTCGGTGGGCGGCATGGCCGCGGTGGCGCCGGCACTGGCCAAGGTGAAGGCCGCGTTCGCGAAGGAGCGCATCAGCGACGTCGACGGCGTGCGCGTCGACTTCGCCGACGGCTGGGTGCACCTGCGCGCCAGCAACACCGAGCCGATCGTGCGCGTGATCGCCGAGGCGCCGACCGCCGAGCGCGCGAACGAGCTGTGCGACCGCTGCCGGGAGGCGGCGGGGGTGTGAGGCGGAGCGTCTTCCTGGCTGCTCTGGCGGTCGCGCTGGTCGCGGCGCTCTGGCGCGCGGGGCTGCCGACGGAACCGCGATTCGCGGCGCCGGCGCCGCGGACTCCGGAGGGCGCCGCGGCCGCGGCCGACTGCCGGTTCCTCACGCTCCCCGCCATCGCGCCCGCGGCACACGCCTCGATGCTGGCCGCCGCGCCGGACGGATCGCTGCTCGCCGCGTGGTTCACGGGATCCCGCGAGGGCGCCCAGGACGTGGTCATCCAGTTCGCGCGCGTGCGCGGAGGTGCCGTGCAGGAGACGTGGACGGCGCTCACGCGCCAGCAGCTGCAGGCGATGGTCGGGCGCGTGGTGCGCAAGCTGGGCAATCCCGTGCCGTGGTTCGACGCGTCGGGCCGCCTGCACCTCTTCGTCGTCAGCGTCAGCTACGGCGGCTGGTCCGGCAGCGCGGTCAACCACCTTCAGTCGGACGACGGCGGCCGCACGTGGGCTTCCGCGCGGCGATTGGTGCTTGCGCCGTTCCTCAACCTCAGCACGCTGGTGCGCAACCCCCCTGTGCCGATGGCCGATGGCGGGATGGGGCTGCCCGCGTACCACGAGTTCATCCACAAGCACGGGCTGTGGGTTCGCCTGGGCACCGACGGCCGGGTGCTGCAGGCGTCGCGCATGCCGCCGGTGGCAGGCGGCGCGCTGCAGCCGGCCGTCGCGCCGCTGCCCGGACCGGGCGAGGCAACCGACGCGCTGGCCGTGCTGCGAACCGCCGCGCACGGGCCGATCGGCACGGTGCGCACGACGGACGGCGGCCTCGATTGGTCCGGGCCCGGGGTGCTCGGCATCCCGAACCCCGACCCCGGCACGTGCATGATCGCGCTGTCAGACGGCTCGCTGCTCATGGCCGCGAACCCGCTGCAGGCCGGCCGCAACGAGCTGCGCCTCTTCCGTTCGGTGGACGGCGGCGCGACGTGGA
>CANHFL010000089.1 GCA_947459855.1 Planctomycetaceae bacterium
AGCAGGGCTCGAGCGGCTCCAGCGCGGGCAGCGCGTCGGCGGTGGCGGCCGGAATCGTGCCGTTCGCGCTGGGCACCGAGACGCTCGGCTCGATCGTCAGCCCATGCACCCGCTGCGGCGTGAGCGGCCTGCGTCCGACGTTCGGTCGCGTGCCGCGCACGGGCTGCATGTCGCTCAGCTGGTCGATGGACAAGGTCGGCGCGATCGCGCGCAGCGCCGCGGACTGCGGCATCGTGCTCGGCGCGATCAACGGCCAGGACGACGGGGATCCGTCGAACGTCTCCGAGCCGTTCGCGTGGTCGATGGACCAGGACGCGCGCGGGCTGCGCGTCGGGTACGTGCCCGCGTGGTTCGAGGGCGACGGCGCGGGGCATGCCGGCGCGCTGGACGCCCTGCGCGACGCCGGTGCGACGCTCGTGCCGCTGGCACAGCCCGCCGTCGACCCGACGCCGCTCACCGTGCCCCTGGTGGCCGAGGCCGCCGCGTGCTTCGAGGAGCTGACGCGCTCGGGTGCCGACGACACGCTGGCGTGGCAGGCCGACGAGGCGTGGCCGAACACGTTCCGGCAGGCGTGGTTCATCCCCGCGGTCGAGCTGGTGCAGGCCTCGCGCCTGCGCCGCCGAGCGATGGAGGCGATGCACGGGTTCTTCGGCCAGGCCGACGCGGTCGTGTGCCCGCCCTTCGCGGGCAACATGCTGACGCTGACCAACGCGACGGGCCAGCCATGCGCGGTGGCGCGCTGCGGCTTCGAGGGCCCGCGCACGCCGCGCACCGTCACGGTGATGGCGCGGCTCTTCGACGAGGGCACCGCGATCCGCGTGGCCCAGGCGATCGAGCAGCGGCTGGGCGGGTGGGAGCGCACCCCGGAGCCGTGACTTGACGGGCGCAACGACCATCCTCGCGGCCACGCTCGCGCTGAGGCAATCGGCGGGAGATGCCGCGGCCCAAGCCGACGGCGGCACCCCGCCCGTCGCGTCGTGGCAGCGGATGTTCGCGCCGCGCAACCCCGTGTCGCCACCGCCGGACGACCCGGACCTGATGATGCGGCAGGTCGGGCCGGCCGGCACCATCGACCTGTGGCGCATGCGCGGCCGCTTCGAGGAGAGCACGCTGACGCAGCTGCTTGATCCGAAGGTGCACGGCATGCGGTGGTTCCCCAAGGAAACCGCGGAAATCATGCCGTACCTGGCGGCGTCCAACCAGGTGGGCGGCGACTGCCTGCACCAGGGCGCGCTGTTCGACGGCGACCCGGTCTCGAACGCCGCCCAGGCGGTCAAGAACGCCTTCGCCGAGTACGGCATCAACTACGCCATCTGGCAGGCCTACGACTTCAGCGCGCTCTCGCACGCGCTGCCCGGGCGGCAACGGACGCTGAACGCGTGGGGCGTGCAGGTCACCACGCGCACGAACATCTTCTCGAGCGACGAGCTGACCGGCACGAACGGATGGCTGATACTGGGCGCGAACGCGGGCATCGGGCTCGGGGTCGATGCCAACGTGCAGACGCCGCAGACGAACATCGGCGCGCAGGGCCAGACGCTCGGGTCGCTCTACGGCGACAGCATCTACCTGACCCAGTGCGCGTGGCAGCAGTCGTTCTTCGACGGCACGCTGCTCGCGATGGGCGGCATGCTGGACCCGGAGTACGTCTGCGACCTGAACACGTACTCGAACAACCCCTACAACCAGCTGCTCAACAACGAGTTCATCAACCAGGCCACCATGCCGTGGACCTGCCAGAGCCTGGCGGTCGTCGTGCAGTGGCAGCCCATCGAGAGCTTCTACGCCATCTGGGCGCTGGCCCAGAACAACCTGCCTCCCGGCGGCGACGCGTTCAACATGCTGAGCTGGGACGACATGACCACGATGTTCGAGTTCGGGCTCATCGATCCCGAATTCCTCGGCATGGGCCGCGGGGTGCTGCGCGTGCTGCCCTACGGCGCGACGGTCGACGGCCAGGGCGGATTCGGCTGCGACTTCAACGTCGAGCAGCAACTCTGGAAGGACGGCCCGCTGGGGATCTTCTGCCGCGCGGGCTTCGGCAACCCGGACGTCACGATCCAGGGCGGCGCGCGCACGCAGGTCTCCGGCGGCCTGGTGCTGGCCGGACAGACGGACGAAGTCTTCATGAAGAGCGACCAGGCGTACCTGGCGGGCGGGGTGTACTGGATGCAGGCCGCGGACCCCCTCGCGCTGCACCCGCAGGAGTGGGGCTTCGAGCTCACCTACGTGTTCCAGCTGACGCAGACCGTCACGCTCCAGCCGGACCTCCAGTTCGTGCTCAACCCGCTCTACAACACGTCGGCCAGCAACGCGGCGGTGTTCACGCTGCAGGTCAACTGCACCTGGTGAGGCCCGCCGGGAGGCATCGGTCGCCCGGGTAGCCTGTGCCCTGCGCGGGACCGACGCCCCGCGCTCCGCTTACCCAGAAAGGGCCTTCCGATGCTCGTCGCGCTCGCGCTCTCCGCGCTCATCCTCTCCGCACCGCCCGAGGCGCCTCCGTCGCCGAAGGCCGCCACGCAGACCATGGCCCTGGAGCAGCGCGTCGAGGACATCTACGCCGAGATGGCGAAGATGCAGAAGGAAGCGAAGTCCGATGCACCGATGACCAAGGAACAGGTCGCGGCGCTGCAGGCGAAGGCCGCCGAGCTGGCGACCAAGGCGCTGGAGTCGGTCGACCTGTCGAAGCTGGATGCCGCCGGCATCGAACCGGCGACCACCCTCTGCCGCATGGCCGGCGCGAAGAAGATGGCCGAGCTCTCGGCCGCGCTCGCTGCGGGGGCCGGGCGCGCGGACGGCGAGGGCTTCGCGTTCGCGGTCGCGGCCGTGACCACGATGCCGGACGGCGCCCCCGGCAGCAAGGAGTCCGACGCGCAGTCCAAGGCGACCGCGGCGCTGCTGGGCCACCCCGGCCTCAAGCAGGGCTTCGCCGGACCCTCGGGCCGCACGTTCATGATGATGCTGGGCGAGTGCGGCGAGTCGGACCTGCAGCCGCACGCCGCGCAGCTCAAGCAGCTGGGCGACGCGTTCGTGCCGGACGCGCCCAGCGAGGTCTTCGGCATGTGCACCGAGTGGGTCAAGGCCATGGGCCGCGCCGCCCCCGGCGCCGAAGCCCAGGCCGCGCGCATGCAGGTGCTTGCCGCGGTGAAGGAGCGGCTGGCCAAGACCACCGACGAGAAGAAGCAGAAGTCGCTGAAGCGCATGACGGCGCTGCTCGACGGCGCCGCGATGCGCGGCGAACTGCTGGGCCGCCCCGTCCCCGCGATGGAGATCACGTGGCTTGGACGCACGGAAGGCACGCCGTCGTGGAAGACGCTGGCCGACCTGAAGGGCAAGGTCGTGGTGCTGGACTTCTGGGCCACGTGGTGCGGCCCGTGCGTCGGCAGCTTCCCGAACGTGCGCACGATGCGCGCGAAGTACTCGCCGGAGGACGTCGAGATCGTCGGCATCACGAGCCCGCAGGGCTACGTGGCCCACAAGAAGCGCGCGCGCGCCGACTGCAAGGACGACGTCGCCAAGGAACAGGCCGAGCTGGCGAACTTCATGAAGGACATGGAGATGACCTGGACCGTCGCGATGACGAAGGAGGACGTCTTCAACCCCGACTTCGCGATCCGCGGCATCCCGTTCGTCGCCATCATCGACGCGGACGGCAACGTGGCCAGGGTCGGCCTGCATCCCTCCAACGAGGAGGAGATCCAGAAGACGGTGGACGAGCTGGTCGCGAAGAAGAAGTCCGGCAAGAAGGGCTGAGCGCCCGGTTCCCGCCGACGCGCAACGTGAACGCCAGGGGCCCCGCGCGATGCGGGGCCCCTTTCACCTGGTGGGGGCCGCGGTCGCCTTGGCCTGGAGCAGCAGGCGCATCGCCTCGTCGGACGCGCCGGAGACGATCCGCCGGATGCGGGCGTCCGGGGTCGCCGATCCGAGCTCGTAGGTGATGCCGGGGACTCCCAGCTCCTCGAACGCCCATCGCTTGAACGTCCACTCGTTCACGTTGTGCGAGCCGGTGCTCTCCACCACGTAGTCGGGGAACCGCGCCTGGATCGCCGCCGCCCACTGCGAGGCGAAGCGCGGAGGGAAGGTGCGCTCGTCCTCCCTCGGCAGGTAGAGGATGTCCTTGTTGGTGGCGTGGAAGTCGAGCGCCAGCCAGACGCGCGCGCCGGGGCGGGCCCGCAGCGCCAGGATGGCATCGCGCACGGCACGTACCTCGGGTTGCGTGAACGGGCCCCAGTCGCGGTTCGCGTCGACGGCGCCGAGCGTGCTGCGCCACTGGCCCTCGTCGACGCCGTCGGGATTCACGACGGGCACCAGCGCGACCCGGAACGCGGCGCGGAACGCGCGGGCGCGCTCGGACGCGCCGGTGGCCTCGTCCATGAACGCCATCAGGCCCACGGACCCCGAGACCTCGGGCGGATGCTGGCGGCCGATCACGACCACCCAGTCCTCGGGCGCGCCGGGCGCGGCGAACTCGAACAGGCGGATCGGCCGACCGCCCCGGCTGGTGCCGATGGTGCGGACCACGGCGCCCATGCGCGCGGCGGTGGCGTCGGCCCAGGCGCCGATCGCGTCGTTCCCGACCATGCGGTTGCTGGCGACCCACTTCGCGGACGGGCCGACGTTCAGCCGGAGCGTGCACTCGCGCGCACCGGACCTCCCGGTCCAGTCGGCGTCGGGCACACGGGTCCACCCGCGCCCGTCGGCGCTGGTCCACGGGTGCGGCCGCGTGGTCGCGGTGGCGATCACGATGCGCACCGTGACGTCCGTGGGCGCGTCGGCGCGGATGCGGAACGCGTACCAGGGGCTGGGGTTGATGGGCTCGTTCTCCGGCGTGATGGTGATGCGGTAGTCGTGCGGACCGACCTCCTCGCACCGGTTGACGCGCGCGCCGGGGAACCGGTTGTCGATGGTGACGGCGGGCGATGCCCCGGCGAACGCCCATTCGCGGCGTTCCTGCAGGATGGCGGCGCGGGCGGGTGCGGGCGCGCCCGCCCCGGGCACGGCGACCGGCGCCTGGCAGGCCACGGGCAGCGCCAGCGACGCGAGGGCGGCGATCCGCACGAAACCGCGCAACGTGGGCCGGTGTCCGGGTGCACTCATCCGCGCGAGGATAGAGAATGCGGCCCGTGCAGACCCCCGCCGCCCTCGCCGCCGCCATCACCACCACCCTCGCCATGGCACCTTTCGCCGCCGACGTGAAGCCCCCCGCCCCGATCGCCCCCCTGCCCACGCCGGCGCAGCGCGCATGGCAGGACATGCGCTTCACGGGCTTCATCCACTTCGGGCCCAACACGTTCACCGACCGCGAGTGGGGCCACGGCGACGAGCCGGCCGCCGCCTTCGCCCCGAAGGCGCTCGACGCGCGCCAGTGGGTTCGCGTCATGAAGGACGCCGGCATCACGGGCGTGGTGATCACCGCGAAGCACCACGACGGCTTCTGCAACTGGCCCACCGCCAAGAGCACGCACTCGGTGAAGTCCAGCCCCTGGCGGGACGGCAAGGGCGACGTCCTGCGCGAACTGAGCGACGCCTGCCGCGAGGCCGGGCTCAGGTTCGGCGTCTATCTCTCGCCATGGGACCGCAACAACCCCGCCTACGGCACGGGCGAGCCCTACAACGCGTACTTCCGCGACCAGCTGCGCGAGGTGCTGACGAACTATGGGCCGGTGCACGAGGTGTGGTTCGACGGCGCGTGCGGCGAGGGCCCCAACGGGAAGAGGCAGGTCTACGACTTCCCCAGCTTCGAACGCGTGGTGCGCGAGTGCCAGCCCGGCGCCGTGATCTTCAGCGATGTCGGCCCCGACGTCCGATGGGTCGGCAACGAGCAGGGCTGGGCCGGCGAGACCAACTGGGCCATGCTCAAGGTCAAGGGCCACGGCCGCGGCGCCGACAACCCGCCCTCCACGAGGAGCCTGAACGAGGGCGACGAGGACGGCGAGGCATGGATCCCCGCCGAGTGCGACGTCAGCATCCGGCCGGGCTGGTTCTACCACGCCAACGAGG
>CANHFL010000090.1 GCA_947459855.1 Planctomycetaceae bacterium
CCTGGCACGACTGATCCAGCCCGGTGGCCACCGGGCTGGATCGCTGACCGGACTGCCGCAGGCTTCCCCCTGCCTCCCCGTTGCCGATCCGCTATCGTCCACGCCCTTCCATGCCCCGCAGGCAGTTCGTCATCCTCAGCAGGCAGCCCGCGGTCGACGGCGCCTTGGCGCCGATCGGCAGCCGTACGCAGGTCATCGAGGGCCTGGCCCACTGCAACACGGCACCCGATGCGCCGGGCGGCGATGTCCTCTACGGACCGGGCGTCGAGTTCGAGCTGCCCCCCGGGCAGGACCCCGTGCGTCAGATGCTGCTCTCGATCTCAGACGACGACATCGCCTGGGTCGTGATCATGCGCATCGCCCGTGAGTTCGGATGGAAGATCCTGGACCCGCAGACGGGCCGCGAATTCCAGCCCTGAACCTGAACCGCTCGCACCGGCGCCGGCCAAGGAGCACGGGTGCCCCGCGCGCTCAGTCAAGCTTCTCGGCGTCGATGCCGGCGTGCTCGCCCGCCATGCGCTTCTCGACGTAGCGACGCACCCACGCCTCCCAGGTCTTGCCGGCCGCGGTGTCCTTGCCGCTGAACGCGATGCCGCGGATGGACTCGTACGGGATCGTGCGCTTCTCGCCGCCGCCCGGAAGCATCACGCGCACGACGCAGTCGCGCAGCGTGGCACCCGTACGTCGGTCGAAGATGTAGCACTCGATCGCCTGGCCGTCGGCCAGCGTGAGGGTGACGTCGCCGCGGTAGTCGAACGCCGCATCGAAGGCGCGCTGGCGCTCGGCTGCGGGAACGGTGGTCAGGTCGATGGCATCGCCCTGCACGGGGCGAGTATCCGGGGTGGTCATGGTGGTCACGGGGTGTCCTTGGGGTGCGTGCGGGCCGAGTGCCGGGCGGCATCGGCGGCATCGCAAAGCATGTCGTCCAGCTGCCGGATCAGCGCCCGGGTTTCCTCGACCGCCTCGTCCAGCGAGGTGCGGCCCGTCACGACCCGCATCGGATCGCGGCGGTTGCCGGCCACCAGTCGCTGGTCAAGCATCCGCTGTTCGGTCTCCAGGGACTCCAGGAGGGCCGTGGCGCGGCGCAGGGCCGCCAGGCGCGGGTCGTCGGCGGACAGAACACCCAGCGCCGCCGTCCCGACGAGACGAAGATCCACGCCGGCAGGAGCCGGAGGAGTCGTCGGGGACATGGTGGCAACGGGGCCGGAGGCCTGGGTACGGGTCGTGTGGGCGGGATCCATCCTGCATGCCCGACGTTTCGGCCGGGGCTCCATCGTTCCGGGGCAGCCTTCCATGGCCACCACGTCATCCTCGTACGATACCCGCAACCCCGCCAGACAGGCACAATCAGCCCGATAAGCAGTGGGCTTTCGTCGACTCCCCTTCCAAAACCCTCCACGATGCGCGTCCTCGTCACCGGAGCCGCCGGCTACATCGGATCCCACGCGGCCCGGGCGCTGCTCCAGGACAGGGCCACGGCGGTGCTGGGCGTCGATTCGCTCGAGCGTGGGCATCCGGGCGCCGTGACGGCCCTCACTCGGCTTGGGGGCCCTCGGTTCGCCTTCAGCCAGCTTGACCTCCGCAACCACGCGGCGACCCGCGCGTGCGTGGCCGACTGGCGGCCGGACGTGGTGTTGCACTTCGCCGCGCTGGCACAGGTCGCGGAATCCGTCGCCTTCCCGGAGAGGTACGAGGCGTGCAACGTGGACGGCACGGCATCGGTGCTCGACGCGGCGGCCGCCGCCGGCGCGGCCGGGTTCGTGCTCTCGTCGACCGCGGCGGTGTACGGCGCACCGTCACGGCTGCCCATCCGCGAGGACGATCCCTGCGCGCCCGTCAATCCGTACGGCCACAGCAAGCTACGCGCCGAGCGGCTGGTGGCCGCGGCGGCCGCCGGCAGCACGACGATGGCCTGCGCCGTGCTGCGCTACTTCAACGTCGCGGGTGCCGCGCCGGACGGCACCCTGGGCGAGGACCACCGCCCGGAGACGCACCTGATTCCGTGCGCGCTGCTGGCGGCAGCTGGCCGTGCCCCCGCACTCACGGTGCACGGACGCGACTGGCCGACGCCCGACGGCACCTGCGTCCGCGACTTCGTGCATGTCGAGGACCTGGTGCGCGCGCACCTCGACGTCCTGGACGCGATGCAGCCGGGGGCGTGCGTCGTGGCGAACGTCGGCACGGGCACGGGCCACTCGGTGCGCCAGGTGATCGATGCGGTCGAGCGCGTGACGGGACGCACCGTGCCGCACACGGCCGGCCCCCGCCGGGCAGGCGATCCACCGGCGCTGGTCGCGGACCCCGCGCACCTCCGCGCCATCACTCGATGGAGGCCCGAACACCACGGCCTCGACGGGATGATCGCCGACGCATGGCGCTGGATGCAGGCCAATCCCGCCGGATACGTCACAGGCCGAAGCTGAGCCCCAGCCAGAGGCTGGTTCCGTTCATGCCGGGGTTGTTCGTCGACGTGCCGGCGTTCGAGATGTGGTACCAGCGCACCCCGACGTAGAGCCGCGTGTCGTCGGTCAGCGCCAGCGTGCCGCCGACGCCCGCGCTCGGCGTGAAGTTGAACTGCGTGCCGCCCGAGGGCACGGGCGCGGTCGCCTCGAGCATGCCGATGCCGACGCCTGCGAAGAGCGACCAGCCGTCCTCCTGCACGAAGTGCCACCGCAGCTCGAAGTCGAAGCCGCCTGCGGCGGCATCCTCGCCCGGCTGCCAGATCGCGCTTCCCTGTCCGTAGATGGCCCACTCGACGTCGTCGGCGAAGAACCATGCGATGCCCACGCGTCCCTGCCCGATGTCGAGGCCTGACCAGTCGCAGATCCAGTCGCCCTCGACGTTGATGCGCACCGTGTCGCGCGCCCCGAAGCGCTTCACGGCGGGCCGCGGCTGCGGGGCCGATGCGTCCGCGGGTGCGGTGGTGCCCGGGGAGGCGGGCGCAACCCCCGAGGCCTGCGCCGACTGCGGCAGCCCGACGAACGAGTCGAACGGCCCGGCCGCCATCGTGGGGGCCGCAGCGAGGAACGGAAGCACCAGGATGCCGAGGGACGCCATGCGTTGCATGTGCGCAGTATGACGACGCAAAAAGCGCGCCGTCGGACGCTCCGACACGTCCGACGGCGCAGGTTGGCGGCCCCGGAATTCACCGAGACCGCGAAGAAGCGGATGGCGCCCGGAAGGGCGAACAAAACACGGTATCGTCGGCCCGGAAGGCAGGGTCGACCATTCGGCCCGCATCCCCGGAAAAACCCTGAATTCCCAGCGTCCGAGCCGTTTATGAGCGCCCCAGAGCCCATCCTCCAGATTGCCGTCGCGGCCATCCTGCGCATGGGCCCGGGCGGACCCGAGGTCCTGATCGCCCGCCGGCGGGCGGACGCGATCCGGGGCGGTCTCTGGGAACTGCCGGGCGGCAAGGCAGACCCGGGTGAGCCCCCCGCCGACGCGGCCCGCCGAGAGCTGGCCGAGGAGACCGGGATCTCGATCCCGGCCGGCACGGGCCATGTCCTGGGCAGCGTTGACCAGCATGACCCGCACCTGCCGGCGGAACGCCGCCTGCGGCTGACGCTGGTGGCCTTCGATGCACCGCGTGATGCCGATGCGCGCCCGCTGGCCGCCGCGGAGTGCCGCTGGGAATCGGTCGACCGCCTGGATGCCTACGAGTGGCCCGCCGCGAACCGAAGGCTCAACGAGATCCTGCGGGCCCACGCTCGGGAGTGGCGACCGGGGCCGGGGCCGGCGTGCCCGTGAGGCCGCTCGGACGCGGCATCGTGCGCGCCGCCTCGCGCGCCGCCTTCGCGCGGTCCATCAGCCCCGCCTCGGCCTTCGCCTCGGGCACCATCTCGAAGTGCCAACGGTCCACGCGGCGCAGTTCCGCCGGGAACACCTCGGCCACCAGGTCGGCGCCGACGAAGTCCCAGACCGGCGCGTCGGTGCGGCCGCTGCCGATCACGGGGTCGTACCCGTCCAGGCGCAGGCGGACGTCGTAGGTGCCGTCGAAGGTGAACTCGACCGTTACGGGCGTGCGGCCGACCTCACGGCCGTTCAGCGTCAGCAGCGCGCCGGGCGGCGTCGAGGTGACCTCGATCTCGCGGCGCACGCAGCCGCACGCGAGCAGCGCGGCGGCCAGCACGAGGGCCGGGAACGCCGCACGCATCGCGGGGGACGGGCACGTGGGGCCGTGGGTCATGGCGCGAGTGTAATACACTCCGGGAATGGCACTCCTGGAAGCGACTGGCCTCGTCAAGAGCTACAACGGCCGCCGGGTCGTCGACGGCGTCGGCTTCACCGTCGAGGAGGGCCAGATCGTCGGCCTGCTGGGCCGCAACGGCGCCGGCAAGACGACCAGCTTCCGCATGACCATCGGCATGATCACGCCGGAGGCCGGCAAGGTGATGTTCGACGGGCGTGACGTGACCATGCTGCCCATGTACCGCCATGCCCTGGCAGGCATGGGCTACCTGGCGCAGGAGCCCAGCGTCTTCCAGCGCCTGACCTGCCTGGACAACCTGCTGGCGATCCTGGAGCTGCAGCCGATGACCAAGGCGGAGCGCATGCACCGCGCACACGAGCTGCTGGCGCAGTTCCACCTGGAGCACAAGGCCGGCGAGGAGGCGCGGACCTGCTCGGGCGGCGAGCGCCGCCGCCTGGAGATCGCGCGTGCGCTGATCAACCGACCGAAGCTCCTGATGCTGGACGAGCCCTTCGCGGCGGTCGACCCGCACACCGTCGAGGACCTGCAGAAGGAGGTCCGCGCGCTCACCGGCGAGGGCATCGCCGTGCTGGTCACCGACCACAACGTGCAGCAGACCCTCCGGATCTGCGACCGCGCCTACATCATCCACGAGGGGCGCAACCTGCGCGACGGCGACCCCCGCACGATCATCAACGACGAGGCCGTGCGCAACGCCTACCTGGCGTCCACGTTCCGCGGCGACGAGTTCGACTGATCCCCGAGGTCGTCGACCGGGATCTCCTGCGGTGCACCGAGCCCATGTCGGAGCGCCCACGCGATGTCGGTCGCGTCGAGCGCCCCGTCCTGGTTCAGGTCGGCCGCGGCCAGGTCGCCCAGGCCCATGCGCCGCAGCTGCTTGACGGACACCCGTTCGAGCGGCGTACGCCCCTGCGCGCCCGGCGCGCAGCTCTCGCCCGAGCGCAGGAACGAGAGCGTGATGAAGGTGAAGTCGGCGTTCGAGACCAGCAGGTCGGCGTTGAAGTTCGAGCGTGACTCGCGCGAGGCAAGGACGCCGACGTCGCCCACGAACAGGCCGAAGTCGAGGATGTCGACGGTGTTGTCCGCGTTGGAGTCGCCGCCCACGAGCTCCCCGGAGGCGACGTAGACGGTCCCCTGCACCGCCGGCTGCACGCGCGTGGCAAGCGTGCGCAGCGTGTCGCGGACGGTCACGCACGGGGCCGACGCCGCCACGGGCACGTGGAGGTCGACCGGGTCGCCCTGTGCCAGCGTGAAGCCGACGGCGCGGGTCTCGGAAGCCTGCCCCACGATGTCGAAGGCGAGCGTGCGCGGACCGGAGCCGAGCATGGTGCCGTTCAGCGACGGGGTCACCCGCACCACCTGGTAGGGCTCGACGACGACCTGGCGCGATTCGGACACCGCGTTGCCCGCGGCGTCCACCGCGCTCCAGGTGACCGTGGTGGTTCCGACCGCGAAGCGTGCGGGGATGCTGGACGACGTGCCGCCGCCCGGAAGCTGGACGGTCACCGCGACCGGCAGCGTGCCGGCGCAGGCGTCCGAGGCGGCGACCGCCGCGCCCGAAATCGCCGGCTGCAGCGCGCCGTCGGTGCGGCCGGCATCGGCGGGCACCGGCGCCACGGCCGCAGGCACGCCAGAAAGCACGGGCGGAACGCCGTCGACGATGACGCCGACGGTGTTCTGCATCGCGAATCCGAGCGACTGTCCGCCGCTGGCCGTCAGCCGCCACGCCGTGCCGCCCTCGGGGAAGA
>CANHFL010000091.1 GCA_947459855.1 Planctomycetaceae bacterium
CCCAGCGTGCGCACGCCGTCGCTCCACACCGTCTGGCCGCCGCCGGCGGGCTCGAAGTAGGCGGTGAAGTCGAGCACGCTTCCGGGCACCACGTCCGTGCCGCCGTCGTCCAGCAACGAGACCTGGAAGCGGTAGCCCTCGCCGATCAGGCTCTTGAAGCGGCCGAGCTCCAGGTCCTGCGACGAGACGCGCCACGTGTGGAACGGCTTCACTCCCGGGCGCTGCACCGTGCCGGCCGTGCCGGGCGGGTACGCGCTGATCACGAACGTTCCCTCGCGCCAGGTGGGCACGGGGTACGGCCGCGCGAAGAGGTACGCCTCGATCACCATGCGGTCGGGCCGGCCGTTCGCGTCGGAGTCGGCGGGCTTCGGGCCGTAGAGGATGCTCAGCGCATTGAGCGGGGCGTCGGCGGGCGGCGCCTCGCCGCGCCGCGCGGGCGGCGGCATGGGGCGGCCGTCGGAGGTTTCGCTGCTGACCGTCTGGCAGCCGGCAAGCGCCAGCAAGGCGAGCGAGAGGATGGGATGTCGCGGGAACGTCATGGGGTGGTCTTCGCGGGTGGCGCAGGGGCGGGAGCCGGCCTCGGCTGGTCGAGCGTGGTGCCCTTCTGCGGGTCCATCGGTGCGTCGCCGTCCACCGCGGGCGGCTCGCTCGGCGCGCCGATCGGGTCGACCAGCTCGCCCTTCTCGTTGAAGCGGCCCTGCATGCCCTTCAGCTCGGCCTTGCGGATCTGCTCCTTCAGGCCGGGCTGCAGCGTCAGGCGGTCGATCGCGTCGGTCGTGGCGTCCTTCACGGCGCCCGGCGTGCGGATCACGTGCGGGCGCAGCACGATCAGCAGCTCGGTCTTGATCATCGCCTCGCTCTTCTGGCGGAAGGCCAGGCCGACGATCGGGATGTCGCCCAGCAGCGGGATCTTGCGGTCCGTGCGCTCGTAGCGGTCGTTGATCAGGCCGCCGATCACGATCGTCTCGCCGTCCTTCACGGTGACCGTGGTGGTGGCGCGGCGGCGCTCGATGATCGGGCTGCGGAACGTCTCCGAGATGTCGGTCGTCTGCTGCGACAGGCGGCTGATCTCGGGCTCGACGTTGATCTTCACGAAGCCATCCGGGTTGATGGACGGCGTGACCTCCAGGATGACGCCGACCTCCTCGGGACGCACGGCGCTCTGCTGGCCGGCGGCACTGACGGTGACGGCGTCGGGTACGCGGATCGTCTGGCCAACCTGGATGCGTCCCAGGGTGTTGTTGGCCACCATCACGCTGGGGTTCGAGAGCAGCTGCACGCGGTTCTGCGAGGCCAGCGCGTTGATCAGCAGGTCGAAGTCCGGGCCGCCGACCGCGACGTTGGGTACGCCCAGCCCGCTGAAGAGTGCCGGCGCCAGGCCGATGAGTCCGGGCGGCTTGGGCTGCAGGGGCCCGAACGGACCCTTGTTCAGGCCGAAGCCGCCGGCGCCGTAGTAGCCGTCGCCGATCTTGACGCGCGCGAACTCCAGCCCCAGCTCCTCGGTGTTGTCCAGCGTGACCTCGGCCAGCATCACCTGGATGAGCACCTGCGGCGGGTCGACGTCCAGCTCGCGAAGGACGCCCTTCAGCTTCTCGACGTAGAGCGGGCTGCCCGTGAGCAGCACCGAGTTCGACTTCTTGTCGCCCACCACCGTGACCTGCGCGTCCAGCAGGCGGCCGGCCACGGCCTGGCGGTTGTTGCCGTAGGCCTCCAGCAGGCGCTGGCGCTCGCCGTCGGCGAACTTGCTGAGCGTGCCGGCGACCTCGGTCGCGTCCGCGTTCTTCAGGCGGTAGATGTGCTGCTCGCGGCTGCCGACCTGCTCGGTGTCCAGCTCCTTGACCACCTTGTCCACGGCGTTCAGGTAGTTGGCGGTGCCGCTCACCAGCAGGCTGTTGGTGCGCGGGTCGATGGTGATCGCGAGCTCCTGCTTCGCGTCGGGCACCGTGTTCAGCTCGAGGCCCGCGATGGTGGTGCCGCGGCCCGCGTTCTCGGGGGCGGTGGCGCCGCTGCCGGGCGTGCCGTCGCCGCCCGTCGCGCCGCCGTCGCGCGGCTTCAGCACGTACAGGTTGCCCTGCTTTCGCAGGCGGAAGAGCTCGTTCAGGATCTCCAGGACGCTCTCGGCCTCGGCGTGCGCCAGGCGGATGACGCGCACGTTCTGGGCGGACGTGTCGTCCTTGTCCAGGTCGGCGATCATCTTCTCGACCAGCGCCATCGCCTCCTTCGGCGCGCGCACGATCACCGTGTTCGACCGGATGTCGGGCGTCAGGCTGATCGACTGGCGCACGGCCGCGTTGATCTCCATCTCGGCGGCCTCGGCGTCGACGCCCGGGATCTGCTTCAGGTAGCGCACCACCGTCGCCTGCTGGCCGCCGCGCGCGCCCAGCGAGTTGCCGCTCAGGACGCTGTCGATCAGGCTGATGAGCTCCAGCACGTTGGCAGCCTTCAGCGGGACGTACTTGATCTCGACGACCTCCTGCGGCTTCGCGCTCTCCAGGTCCGCGACCAGTTTCTTGAGCGAGGTGACGTCGGCCATCGCGCCGCTCAGGATCACCGAGTTGGTGCGGTTGTCGGCGATCGCGCGCACGCTGTCGTTGCCGCGGCGGCGGTTCTCCTCGCGCACGTACATCGTGTCCAGCAGCCCCACCACGTCGGTGGCGCGGCTCTTCCTCAGCTGCACGATCTCGAAGTCGCGGCCGGCCACGCTGTCCTGGCCGGCGGACTTCAGGCTGTCGATCAGCTGCCTGATGATCTCGACGTTCTCGGGGCTCGCGGCCACGATCAGCGTGTTGGTGGCCAGGTCGCTCTCGATCGAGATGCGGTCGCTCGGCTTCGCGGTCTCGCCAAGCGTCTGCATGCGCTCGCGCATGACGGTCTGCAGGCGCGGCGCGATCGTCTCGACGCGCACGCCCTGCACGGGGATGACCGTCAGCGCGACGGCCGGGTCGGTGGGCTGCTCCTCGATGCGCGCGACGAGCGCCTTGATGTCGTCGAAGTCCGCCTGCGTGGCGGCGATGAGCAGGCAGTTCGAGCGCGGGTCGGTCATGACCAGCGGGCGCGCGCGCTTGGAGACGGTCTGCGGCATGTCCGCGTAGCGGCGCTCCATGATCTGGTTCACGGCGCTCGCCACGCGCTCCAGGTTGCCCCGCTTCATAGGCAGCACGTGGAGCGGCGCGACCTCGGTGCGCTCCAGGCTGTCCAGCTGCGACACGATGCCCTTGATGACGTCGAACGCGTCGGCGCCGCCGGAGACCAGCAGCGTGTTCGCGCGCTCGTCGGCCAGCACGGTGACCTTCTGCAGGTCCGCGGCGCGCGGCTCGGCGGCCTTCAGGCGGTCCAGGCGGCTGTCCATCAGCTGCTGCACCAGCGGCGCCAGGCGCGTGGCGCTGGCGTGGGTCAGCTGGATGAGCTTCAGCTCGCGCAGGTCGGCGGGCACCTCGCGGTCCAGCTGCTTCAGGAGTTCCTCCAGGATGCCGAAGCTGCGGTTGGACGTGCTGACCACCAGGCTGTTGGTGCGCTCGTCGGGCAGGATGCGCACCTTGTCCTCGGCGCGGATCGCCTTGGCCTGCGCCTGCTGGTCGAAGAACTGCGTCAGGCGCTGCGAGACGGCCGTGGCGCCGGCGCGGGCCAGCGGGTAGCTGCGCACGCTTGCCGCGGGCGACGCGGCCTCGACGTCGAGCAGGCGGACCAGCTCGCGCACGATCTCGACGTTCGCGGGCGTCGAGACCACGATCAGCGCGTTCATGCCGTCCTCGGCGCGGATCAGCGTGCGGTTCATCGGCGCAAACACGTCGCTCTCGATGACGCCGGGCTGGCCGTTGGCCTGCGCGGCCACCATGCGCAGGCGCGCGACCTGCTTCTGCATCGGGCCCGCCACCGCGGGCGTCGCCTGGCCCTGCACCAGCACGGCATCCAGCGTGGCGGCCAGGTCCTTGGCGTCGGCGTACTTCAGCGTGATGAGGTGCGGCTCGACGGTTCCCATCTGCTTGGCGCTGTCCAGCCGCTGCTGCATGGCCTCGACCAGCGCGACGGACTCGTCGCGGCCGGCCACGACCACGGTGTTCGTGCGGTCGATCACCGTGATGGCGACGCTGTCGACCAAGCCCTTGCCGACGTCGCCCTGCGGCACGCCCTCGAGCGCGGTGCCGGGCACCTTGCCGAGCGCCTTGCCCTGCTGGAACAGCTCGCGCACGACGCGCGCGAACTCCGCGGCCTCGATGTTCTCGAGCGGCAGGATGCGCATCGTGACGGCGTCCGTCAGCGGGACGTCGTCCAGCATCGCGACCAGCTCCTTGGCGGCCTCGACGTTCTCCGACGCGCCGCTCACCAGGATCGCGTTGGTCTTCTCGTCCGCCTGCAGGCGGATCGGCTTGGTCAGGTCCAGCGTGACGTCCGGCGTCAGCACGCCGGGGCGCTTCACGCGCAGCCGGCGAACCTGCTCCTGCAGGGCCTTCGCCAGCGCGTTGGATCCCGGTGCGGCCGCGGAGTCCAGCATCTTCTGCAGCGACGCCGCCACCGACGTGGCCGACGCGTGCTTCAGGCGCACCAGCTCGCCCTCGGCCTGCGCCCACGTGGGCTCGGTGTCGATGCCCTTCACAAGGTCCTCGACGATCGCGCGGTCCTCGGGCAGCGCGGCGATCGCCAGCGCGTTGCGGCCGGGCACGGCGAAGACCTTCACCGCGCCGCGCACGACGCGGCCGCGCGGGTCGGTGGCGCCGGCCGCGGTCAGGCCCAGGCCGTTCACGGTCTGCGCGGCGGCCTCGGCGCCCAGGTGCTTGAGCTCAAGCATGAAGAGGCCGCCGGTCGCCTCGGGCCGCATGGCCTGCAGTTCGTCGGCCAGCTTCGAGAGCTGTTCCCAATCGCGGTCCTCGGCGCGCACGATGATGGTGCGGCTGGTCTCGTCGGGAACCATGCGCGGGGCGCGGATGCCCTTCTGCGCGGTGTCGGCGCCGAAGACGGACTTCAGCGCGTTGGCCAGCTGCGTGGGGCTCTGGCCCTCGCGCACCTTGATGATGCGAGGCGCGGGCAGCTCGGCCACGTCGGCGCCGTCCAGCTGCTTCACGATCGCCTCGATCTTCAGCAGGTTCTGGCGGCTGGCGCTCACGATCACGGTGTTCGTGACGCTGTCGGCGACGGCGCTCACCCAGTTGGCGCCCTTCACCAGCGAGGTCGGCGCCTGGCGCAGCGGGCGGCCGTCCGGGCCCACGCCCGCGGCCTGCTGGCGCTCCTGCGCGTCGCCCTTGAAGGCGGTGTTGATGGCAGCGGCCACGCTCTGGCTCTGCGCGTTGTGCAGCGCGAAGACGCGCAGCTGCAGGCTGCTGTCGTAGTCCTCGCTGTCCAGCTTCGCGATCATCGCGCGCAGGGCGTCCAGCTCCTCCTTGGGCGAGCTGATCACCAGGCTGTTGGTGGCGGTGTCGGCCACGATGCGCACCGCGCGGCGCGAGGGGGTCTCGGCGTCCACGGCGTCGGGGCCGTAGAAGTACTGGAGCGCTTCGCGCACCTTGCCGGGCTCGGCGTGCTTCAGCGCCACGAATTCCGTGACGCGCGCGATCTCGGCCGGCTTGTCGAGCTCCTTCAGCAGGCTCTCGGCGGTGGCCAGCTGCTCGGGGCTGCCGGCGACCAGCACGCGGTTGTTGGTGCGGTCGGTGTCCAGGCGTACGGGCGCGGCGTCGCCGCGCTGGGCCAGCAGCTGGCGCAGCGTCCAGATCACCTCGTCGGCCAGCGCGTGCTGCAGGGTGAACGACTTCACCTGCACGTCGTTCGCGGGCGCGGCGGTGTCCAGGCGCTTGACCAGGTCTTGCACCTCCTGCTGCACGGCAGGCAGCGCAGTGACCATCAGCGTGTTGGTGCGCTCGTCGCTGCTGAACTGCGGCGCGCCCTGGGGGCCCATGCCGCGGCGGCTTCCGAAGAGCTGCTGCAGCGTGGTGGCCA